>DATHZY010000086.1:0-2280 GCA_035458325.1 Saprospiraceae bacterium
TTTCGGAATGAAACGTAACGGAGTGAAGTGCAATAAAGAAACGCAGGTCAAGAACAGCGATGATCCCGCCTCATAAGAGTAGCGGGAGGGCGGGGGCAAATAAGTGAAAAATGAAGAGTGTAGAGTGAAGAGTGAAAGTGAAAATTTGTCTGGATTATGCTTTCTCTCTTTTTTCAACAAGGAATACCCAGCAAGGAATGAAAAGTAATAAGTAAATTTAGTCAGGGGGTAAGAGTATGAATTGTCTCTTTGTTCGTGTTATTTCATAATGGCCAATCATGCCTCCCCGGCGTTTTCGGAATGAAACGTAACGGAGTGAAGTGTAATGCAGAAACGCAGGGGTCGGGGGCAACAGCGGTTTAAGTAGTTTATCTACCCTATCTTTACCATACATTAATAAGACCATATGGTCATTATCGTATTTGGACTCCCAGGCTCAGGGAAAAGCTATTTCGCTTCACGACTCGCCATGCACCTGGAGGCAGCGTATGTCAACAGCGACGAGCTCCGCATGCATATGCTGCAGGAGCGCACATATTCAGCAGCGGAAAAGCGGCGGGTCTATGATGAGATGTTGTCACGCATGTCAAAAGCCCTTTCAGACAAGAAGCCTATCGTCCTGGATGCCACTTTTTATAAAAGATCGATACGACGTCGTTTTGAACAAAGAGCTGCTACTTTCCAGGAAGCAATCATCTATATCGAAGTCACCGCACCGGAAGATATCATCAGGGACCGGTTGCAAGTACCGCGTGCGTACAGCGAGGCTGATTATGATGTATACCTTAAACTCAAGAAGTCCGCCGAACCCCTCACCCGTGATCACCTGGTGCTGGTGTCCACTAACAATAACATCGTGTCGATGCTCCACGAAGCGCTCCACTATATTGAAACGCACCCATGAACCGGAGGTACATTGACTTGATCCTGAGCGAAGGAGTATTTCCACATCCGTTCCATGAGCGTCAACTGGTGGAAACTCACTTGTCCTACATCGTGCTGGGAAAGTCCTTTGCTTATAAGTTCAAGAAGGAGATCAAATATTCCTTCCTGGATTTTTCTACGCTGGAGCAGCGGAAATATTTTTGTGAAAGGGAAGTATTACTCAACAACAGGTTTACGAAAGGCCTCTACCTTGGGGTTGTATCTATAAGACAACATGGTTCTGAAATCCGGGTGGACGGCACAGAAGGAAAGGTGATCGATTATGCCATCAAAATGAAACGGCTGAAGGATGACCGGCAGATGCACCGCATGCTGGAGCGAAATCAAGTCACGCTAAGGCATATGCAGGATATTGCATCCACCCTTCGAAGATTTCACCAACATACAACGATCATTCACCAACCCTTTGACCGGGCATTGTTTGCGTTGCGGTTCAATGATCTGCAATCTGTATCAGATTTTATCGGGACAGCCCTGGGTGCTGCATCAGCCAACATCATCTCAAACGCTGTTCGTAATTCGGATGCTTTTCTAAAGGAACATCAGGACTTGTTTTCGAAACGTGTTGATGATGGTTGGGTGAGGGATTGCCATGGTGACCTGCATTCGCGGAATATATTTTTATACGCCCGTCCC
Source organism: Saprospiraceae bacterium (assembly GCA_035458325.1). GTDB lineage: Bacteria > Bacteroidota > Bacteroidia > Chitinophagales > Saprospiraceae > Opimibacter. The sequence continues at coordinate 1,582 of DATHZY010000086.1, forward strand.
ATCCTGTTTGATTGTATTGAATTCAATGACGAGTTCCGGCACATCGACATCCTCGATGAGTTGGCTTTCTTTTGCATGGATCTGGAAGCAGCCGGGTTCAGTGACCTGAGCAATGCGTTCTTAAAGTTTTATTTTGCAAAAAATCAGGCTAGCTTTGGTTTGGAAGAAAAATTGCTTTTTACGTATTACAAAGGCTATCGTGCCAATGTCCGGGCCAAGGTGAATGCCTTGCGGGCCATGCAGGCGGAAGGTCCGGTCCGGCAACAGAACCTGGCCGATGTTAAAAAATACCTTGATTTAGTGAGTCAATATATGACCGTGGACCTGAATCATCAAACTATATGACCGCCATCATATCAGCTCATCAGGACGGTGGTGAACTTTACTAAAACTATGTTTCCGTATTTGAAATAGTAATATTCAACGAGCTATGGCACAGAAAGTAATCACGCACTTTACGAGCAAGCCGAAATCCATTGAAGAAAGGATTGCAGCAGGCAAGGCTTTACGAAGGAAAACCCCTATTGAACAGTTGGGGGATTTTAAGCCGCCCGCCAAACGGGTTGATCCCGTGGCCATCCTGGAAGCACAGGGCAAAACCCGATTGCCGGACTTAGTGCCCATTCGCTATGCGCGGATGCTTGCTTCCTCTTTTGCCTTCCTGAGAGGAGCTGCTGCAATCATGGCAGGTGACCTTGC
>DATHZY010000087.1:0-4584 GCA_035458325.1 Saprospiraceae bacterium
GCACTGGAGAGGTACTGGATGAAGTGGCTGAAAACCTGAGCGCTGAAGAAGATGCCCCACTTGATATTCCAAAGATTGCCGTCATCGGGAGACCAAATGTTGGCAAGTCTTCCTTCATCAATGCCTTGATGGGTGAACCCCGGCACATCGTTACTGAAATAGCAGGTACCACCAGGGATTCTATCCATACCCGCTACAATAAATTTGGCAAGGACTTCCTGATCATCGATACCGCAGGGATGCGTAAGAAACGAATGGTCGAGGAAAATCTAGAGTTCTACAGCGTTATACGCACCGTGAAGGCCATAGAGGATTCGGACGTCTGTATGCTGATGCTCGATGCCACTACCGGACTGGAAAGCCAGGATCTCAGCATTCTACAACTTGCATTACGTCGCAGCAAAGGAATCGTGATCGTGGTCAACAAGTGGGACCTGATTGAAAAAGAAACGAATACCGCCAGGGATTTCGAACAGGTCATCCGGCAGAAAATGGCTCCGTTTACGGATGTCCCTATTCTCTTCATTTCCGTATACGATAAGCAGCGGATTTATAAAGCAATTGAAATCGCGCTCCAGGTCGCCGAAAACAGGGCAAGGAAAATACCTACCTCACAACTCAACGACCTGATCGAAGCAGCGATCAATAAGCAGCCGCACCCTTCCTTCAGAGGGCATCTGATCAAGATAAAGTACGGAACCCAATTACCGGTTCCGTTTCCTGCTTTTGCCATGTTTTGTAATTACCCTGAAGAAGTAAAGACAAACTACAGGAACTTCCTTGAAAACCAGATCAGAGAGGCTTTTCAGTTCACGGGTTCACCTATCCGTATCTATTTCAGGCAGAAATAAACAAGACTACTCCGCAGGTATGACCATTACAAAAACGGAAATCGAAGGATTGTGGATCATTGATCCGGGTGTGTTTCTGGATTCAAGAGGTTATTTCTTTGAGACTTTTCACCATCAACGATATCAGTTACCCGGCGCTTTTCCATTTGTCCAGGACAATGAAGCTAAGTCCGATAAAGGCGTACTCCGTGGGTTGCATTTTCAGCAAGGTGAATTTGCCCAAGGCAAGCTTGTCAGGGTCGTGACCGGAGCTGTTTATGATGTGGCCGTAGACTTGCGTCCTGCTTCACTAACTTTTGGAATGAGTTATGGTGTCGTCCTCTCCGGAGAAAACAAGAGACAACTATGGGTACCCAGAGGCTTTGCGCATGGTTACCTCGTGCTTGAAGATGATACCATCTTTAGTTACAAATGTGACAACTACTATCATAAGCCTGCCGAAAACGGCATCCGGTATGATGACCCTGAGCTGAATATTTCCTGGCCATCCGTTGACAAGCCATTGGTGGTTTCAGACAAGGATCTCCTGCTTGGAACTATAGCAGATCTAAAGCTATGATTCCACTCATCGTAAGCGGTGCTTCAGGCCAGCTAGGTAAGGCTTTTATCCAAAACCTTTCCTTCCTCGAAGGCTTCAATGTCTATTCCTTTGACAGAAGACAACTGGATATTTCAGACCGCGACAAAGTAGGCCGTGTTTTGTCCACATTACCTAAAGTTAAATACTGGATCAACTGTGCTGCTTATACAAAAGTAGATGATGCAGAGAAAAATGCTCATGAAGTAAATCTATACAATACCATTGCACCTGGTCACATCGCTGATGCTTGTAAAGAAGCCGGAGTGCACCTGTTTGATTTTTCCTCAGATTATGTTTACCACAATGATTTGCGAAGACCGCTGAGAGAAACAGATCCTACTGATCCGAAAGGAGTCTACGCCCGATCCAAGCGTGGTGGTGAAATAGCCATCTCAGACTCAGGTGCAAGTCATACTATACTACGCACTTCATGGGTGTATGGACCTGGAGGACACAATTTTGTCAATACCATGCTTCGACTGGCTCAATCAAAAACACATCTCCGGATTGTAGGTGACCAAGTCGGCGCGCCAACATATACATATGACATCGTGGAGGCCGTCAAATCATTAATTCTCCTTGATATGGCCGGGCACCGTAATGCCATCCATGGAATTTTCAATTATGCTAATGCCGGCGAAGTGACCTGGGCTGATTTTGCCAGGACGATCTTTAAGTTGTCAGCCATTAATTGTAACGTGGAAACCATAACGACAGAGGAATTCGGCGCCCCGGCTCCACGACCACCCTATAGCGTTCTGGATTGTAGCAAGATATCCGCACTGCTGCAAGAGCCTATCCCTCATTGGCAGGATGCCTTGCAGCGGTATCTGGCTATGCCTAAAAGGTAGGTATGCCGTTGCAGTAGCGCTGTGGCGAGCGGAGTCGAACCGTTTGCTCCTGCAACGGCGGTATATTTGTAAACTAAGGATCAAAAACTACCTTTTAACCCAACTTTGGCCGCAGCAAAGACGTTATTTCCTATATTTAGCTTCATATATGGGCAAGTTTCGGACGCTGGTTTTATTGTTCAGCCTTTGGTTTTCTAGTGACCTGATGGCAACCCACAATCGCGCGGGAGAAATCACTGTGCGCCAGACGGGTGACCTTACTGTAGAAGTAACAGTAACTACCTATACCAAAACCAGCAGCACACAGGCCGATAGGGATAGTGTTGAAGTGTTCTGGGGTGACGGAAGTTCTGAATATGTTTTCAGAATAAACGGAGAAGGAACCCCGCTTTCAAATGACCGCAAACTCAATTACTACGTTGCAAGTCATACCTATCCGGGCAGGGCGACATATACCATCTCTATGATGGATCCCAACCGGAATGGCGGCATCATCAATGTGAATCCCCCGAATTCAGAAGGTGTTCCATTTTATATTGAAGCCACTTACACCTTTCTCAACCCGCAATTCCAGGGATACAACAATACCGCAATCCTCCTCCAGCCACCTATTGATTTTGCATGTGTCGGGAAGCGTTATATCCACAATCCAAGTGCTTATGATGAGGATGGCGACAGCCTGGCATTTGAGTTTATTGTCCCTCTTCAGGATAGCGGATTGAATGTGCCCAATTACAGATTCCCACAACAGGTGGAACCCGGGCCAGACAATATGATGACCCTCGATCCTATCAAAGGAAATATCGTTTGGATGTCACCGCAACTTGCCGGAGAATATAATATCGCCTTCCTGGTAAAAGAATACAGGAGCGGTGTTTTGATTAGTTCTTTCGTAAGGGATATGCAAATCCTTGTGCTGGTCTGCGACAATGCCCCCCCTGAAATCGATGCGATTGAAGAAGTATGCTTAGTCGCCGGAGAAAAGCTTGAACTGATCATCAACATATCGGACCCCGATACAGGACAACTCGTTGAAGTATCAGCCTCCGGAGGTCCTTTTGAAATTGAAGGAAATATGGCCCAACTTGATGCTGGACCAGGCGGATATCAGGAACAACCATTTCAGGCGGTTTTGACCTGGACACCACAATGTGAGCAAATCCGTGATCAACCTTATACCGTCATCATCAAGGCAGTTGATAACTTTTATAATAATACTGGCCTGGTTGACCTATTCGCCATACGTATCAAGGTCATTGGTCCACCACCAACAGGCCTGGAATTGGAAAGTATGAATGATGCCTTCCAACTCCACTGGGATCTTCCCTATGCTTGTGATGCTGCTTCAGACAATTATTTCCGGGGCTTCTCTATCTGGAAGCGGACAGGAAGCAATCAATTTGAATTGGATTCCTGTGAAACCGGACTAGAGGGACGCGGTTACACCAAGATAGCCGCCAACTGGAAAGGCACCCAAAATGGACGCTACCATTTTGAAGACACCGATATTGAAGATGAAGGAAGCTATTGCTATCGAATACTTGCAGAGTTTGCCTTAACCACCCCTTCAGGTCAACCCTACCTCCGTGTGGAAAGTATACCTTCTGATGAGGTATGTCTTAGGGCTAAAGCAGATCGCCCACTGATTACTAAGGTTTCGGTAGAACAAACTGATATTACAAATGGTCAGATCACTGTCAAGTGGATCGCACCGGATCCGATTGCCCTTGATACGGTTTTACATCCAGGTCCTTACAAGTATGAACTGATGCGCGCTGATGGAATTTCAGGATCTGATTTCCAAACCGTTCCCGGCGCAACATTTACCTCACCTACTTTTATCGGCCTGACGGATACGATGTTCCTGGACCAAAACATAGATACCCGGTCTCGTGGATACAATTACAGAATGGATTTCTACACCGGAGAATCAACCGAACGCTATGGCTCATCACAACCGGCATCATCAGTGTTCCTGACTACACTTCCTTCAGATGAAGCAAGCCTGCTGTCATGGGAATATTTTGTACCCTGGGATAATTACAACTTTGAAATCTGGCGAAGCGATCAGGGAGGATCATTTAACATGATTGGGACAACCACATCAACCAATTATAAGGACTCTGATAATGTGTTAAACGGAATTGAATATTGTTATAAGATCGTTGCTTTTGGAGATTATGGACTAGACATGGTTCCTGCCCCTTTGATCAATCACTCCCAGGAATCATGTGTGATTCCTGAAGACAATGTCGCACCTTGTACACCCCAGGTTGCCGTTACGAATATTTGCGATGAAGCT
>DATHZY010000088.1:0-2209 GCA_035458325.1 Saprospiraceae bacterium
AGGTATTTGTTGATCAGGTTACGATAACCAGACTCAACGGTGGCGCGCTCACCGAAAATATGATGTCTGTGGAAGAGGTATATAAGCCAATTCCGTTGCCAGAGGTGTTTGCGGGTATAAGTAAACCTGATACAGATGCAGAACTCATGGTCTATCCTAATCCTGGTCGTGATCTACTTCATATATCCTTTGAGGCACCAATACAAAACATTCGTCTGGTGACCATGGATGGCGTTGAGATCAGAATACCGTCCACTGCGGCAGCAGACAAACAAATAGATATCCACAACCTGGCTCCAGGGTTTTATTTCCTGTGGATTCAATCAAACGGGGAATGGATCCCAGCCAGATTTACCAAAATGTAGAGCTTCCATATCACATTTACTTATTTGAAAAGGGTAGTGCCATCAGGTACTACCCTTTTTTCAAATATCATGTTTAACCCTATTAAGGCTGTTGGCGGGATATAGGTAAATACCCTGATTTTTCCTTGAAATGGATAAATTCCTTGGACATGGCAGGAAATTTATCCAATTTTAGAGCCTGATAGGGTATTTCCCTTTGATTTTTCCTTTTGGAATTCCTCCAGCCCTATCATTTTGATTGTATCTCACCTCCGGATGATCTGATGACCTATAGTGCTTCTTTTAAGCACTGCTATTTATTTGGGCACGGTTTTTTCATCATTAAATCTTCTAATTGTATATCAACCTATTGTCATGATGAGAATTGTAACATTACTCTTTGTATGCCTGTTTTGGAATTTGGCCATTGGTCAAAGGGCGGTTTCTAAAGAAATTTCCAGGCTATTGACGGAAGGGAAACCTATCCAGGAAGTATCGTTGGTTCGTTTTGTTTCAAATGAAGTGACCAACAGGTCCTTTCAACTGGAAGGATTGACGAAAGGCACTATCGTCAGTATTGATGAAGTGGCGATTGAAAAGTTATTGAACGGGAATAATGATTTTATCCAACTGACTCTGCCATTGTCCGAGCGTCAGGATTTAAAACTAAACCTCATCCGTCATGAAATCTTCGCAGAAGATTTTGCACTCTTCACCAGCAGTGAGCCTGGTATTCCTTTCAATTATACGCCCGGTATTCACTATAAGGGTGTCGTTGAAGGAGATCCTTCCTCCCTGGTAGCTCTATCCGTATTCAATAATGAAATGATGGCATTGATCAGTACAGATCATGGCAATATGATATTGGGACGTATGGACAATGACAGGGAGAGCCGTCATATCCTCTACACTGAAAGTGATCTTGATAAAGCTCCGGGATTTGAATGTGGAACGCCAGATGATGGCCTTGGCTACACAGAAGAGGATCTCAAGCCACAACCTGCAGGTCGTGATGCAGGTGACTGTGTCAGGGTGTATATCGAAATCGATGATGACATCGTCACACAGAAAGGAGGAGCTACTCCAGCTACAAATTATATCACCGGATTGTTCAACCAGAGTATTATCCTGTACAGTAATGAATCGGTCAATATGACGATCAGTGAAATCAAGGCATGGACCACGAATAGTCCGTATACGGGAAATTCCTCCAGCGCCATGTTGTCTTCCTATCAGGCCAACACAGGTGATTTTAATGGCAACGTTTCACATCTGGTCTCCTACCAGGCGAGTGGGGGTATCGCTGTATTGGACAACTTGTGTTCTACTAATCCGGATTGGCGCAAATGTTTCAGCAGCATAGATGCTACCTATCAGAATGTACCGACCTACAGCTGGTCAGTCATGGTGATCACGCATGAAATGGGCCATGTGATCGGTTCTAAGCATACACATGCCTGTGCATGGAATGGTAACAATACAGCTATTGATGGATGTGCAGGTGCTGTAGAAGGAAACTGTGCATTGCCTCCAAATCCACCGGGTGGTGGAACGATCATGAGCTATTGCCATATCACAAATGTGGGGATCAATTTTACACTTGGATTTGGTACCCAACCTGGTAATGTGATTCGTAACCGGGTAAATGCTGCAGGTAATTGCCTCACCACCTGTGGCCCACCACCTCCACCCCCTCCTCCTGCCTACTGTACTTCCAATGGAAGCAACAGTACGTATGAATGGATTCAAAAAGTTACGCTCGGTTCCATCAATAATACAAGTGGTAACAATGGAGGATATGCTGATTACACTGCCATGAGCACTAACCTCAATGCAGGTTCAGCGTATACCATCAACCTGACTCC
>DATHZY010000089.1:0-3221 GCA_035458325.1 Saprospiraceae bacterium
TCTATCACCGGTTAATTCAAACGTCACTTCCTGGCTTTGGCACGATGGATCAGTTTTGCCTACCTATACGGTTACCAATGCAGGCACGATCAGTGTAGTGGTGAGTAATTCATGCGGCACCGCCTATGACACACTGGTGACCAACTTGCTTGCTGCGACACCCCCTCTTGATTTGGGACCAGATACATCACTATGTCCGGGAGAATCCTTGACCATAACCATCAGCGAACCAGGGGTAAATATTCTCTGGTCAGATGGCTCCAGCAATCCTGGCTTGATTGTGAATACTCCAGGCTTGATTTCTGCTATCATTTCTAACAGTTGCGGCCAATCATTTGATACACTCATCGCCAATGCTTTACCAGCCGTTCCAATTCTAAACCTCGGCACAGATCAATCTCTCTGTCCCGGTGAAATCATCACCATCAACCCGGGCATTCCAAACGTCACCTACCTATGGAATGACGGATCAACACTTGACAGCTTTCAGACAACACAACAAACCACCATTACGCTTACTATTTCAAATTCCTGCGGTACTGCAACAGATACACTCGAAGTAGTCGAAAGTACCCAGGGTCCACAAGTAGATCTCGGTGAGGATATATTGGCATGTGAAGGAGAAGTGGTCAACATCCTCGCAGGGATATCAGGGGTGAATTATTTATGGCAGGATGGTTCGACAGATCCTGACTTCACCACAACCCAATCTGGCCAGATCATTCTGCAGGTTAGCAACAATTGCGGCACAGATACAGATACTATTCTCGTAGACATTTCTGGTATGCCTCCTTCGCCATCATTGGGTCCGGATACTACGCTTTGTGAAGGCAATATATTGGTATTACAATCAATCGCACCTGCAGGTACAAGTATTGAATGGCAGGATGGTTCTGGTTCATCTTCTTTTGTAGTTACATCGCCAGGCGCATTTACACTCCTTGAATCAAATCATTGCGGAACTGAAAGTGATACGATTCTCGTAACCTATATTGATACACCTGCTCCATTTTCATTGGGACCTGATACAACGCTATGTGATGGAGAAGTAATAAACCTTGCTGCACCGGTAACTCCATTCAATATCCAATGGCAGGATGGAACATCCACAGCCACTTATCTGATCTCTTCCTCCGGACTTTATACCCTTTCTGTCACAAACCAGTGCGGGAATACAACGGATGAAATCCTGGTCACCTATATCGATGCACCTGGATCCTTTTCTTTGGGCACAGATACAACATTGTGCAGCGGGCAAACCTATACACTCTATGCGCCAGCGGGTTCATCTGACATCCTGTGGCAAGATGGATCCACAGCCGCTTCACTCGATGTAACGGGTTCAGGTACCTTCTACGTTACGGCTTCAAACTCGTGCGGTGAGGCTGCTGATACGGTTCACGTGGACTATGTAGATACACCACTTCCCTTTTCACTTGGTCCCGATACCGTTCTATGTCCTGGAGAAACTATGCTTCTGTCATCACCTTCAATCTTCTATGACGTAGCATGGCAGGATGGAAGTGGAATGCTTCATTTTGTCGTTAACCGTCCGGGAATCTATTCCCTGCAACTTAGTAATGATTGTGGTATAGCCAGTGATGAAATCGAAGTCGATTACGACACGCACATCCCACAATTTAATCTAGACGCTTCGATCCCCTGGTGTGAGGGTGATGTGATTACTCTTGATGCGACGCAATCGTTTGCTGCAGATTATATCTGGAGTACCGGATCAACCAATCCGGGCATTGAAATAACAGCCCCAGGTCTGTATAGCGTAGAAGTGACTGTGCCATGTTCCACAACATCCCATGAAGTAGATGTATATCCCGGTACGGATTGTTTTGTGGTTGATATCAACAATGAAATATACATTCCAAATGTATTCTCACCGAATGACGATGGCATCAATGATCAGTTTGCCGTGAGCTTTGGATCAGACCTGGTCGTCACCGCGATGACCGGTTCTATTTTTGATCGGTGGGGGAATCTTGTTTATTCATCTGAAGAAATTCCCTTTCAATGGGATGGGTTGTTTGCGGGTGAAGAAGTATTGCCCGGCGTCTATGTGTATCATATCAAATGCGTGTACCTGGAAGGAAGTGAGGAAAAGGAAAAGGTGTATGCGGGGGATGTGACGGTTGTGAGGTGAAGTGTGAGAGAGTGAGAGAGTGAGAGAGTAAGAGAGTAAGAGAGTAAGAGCGTGAGACGAAGCAATTTTAATTCCTACCTGCCGTTGGAAACGGCTACGTTAATCTTTACTATGACTATGATTTCTTTGACTTATCGTACGCCGACTTAGGTCAACCTAAGCCGAACTTTGTTTTGGTGGTAGAAAACTTTAATAAGTCCCCTTTTAGGTTGAAGCAATGCGAAAATCCCGCCTCGAAGAGCAGCGGGAGGATTTAGGGGTAAAACGAGAACTTCAGTCAACCTAAGCTCAACTTTGTTTTTCATAACCCAATTGATAAGATTTTTTTACCCCCGTTTAGGGGGCAAGGGGGGAAAACGGAGACTTAAGTCAACTTAAGCCCAACTTTGTTTGGTTTAAACATCAACTCCCTCCTTGAAATCCATTTGTATTATTATCTTTCTAGGCGAAGAGACTCGTTGCATACCTGAACTCCAAAAAAAAAAGATGTCCTCTCGGTCATATATACGCTTCCTTTTGTATCTGATCCCTTTCAGTCGGATTTCTGTATCCGCTATAACGGCGCAAAACCTGGTGGATAATTACAGTTTTGAAATTCTAACAAACTGCCCTTCCGATTATGGAGGCCAGGGAGCTACCATAGCCCCACCATGGTGGGCATCCAGTTTTGGCACACCTGATATTTTCAACGAATGCGCCACGAACGGCCTCGTGGATGTTCCTGATAATTGGCCCGGAACACAGGCGCCCCTTACAGGAGCTGGTTATGCAGATATCTTCACCTACATTTATAGCTATGAGTACCGGGAGTACCTGCACCAGGAATTACTGCAGCAACTTACACCTGGTACCTGGTACGAAGTGAGCTTCTATGTAAGCCCCGGAGAGGATGGATGTACGGTAGGAGAAATCGGAGCCATCCTGACCAGGGAAATTCCATGGTTATTTGAAGTAGGTGCGTATGGGATCATTCCTCCAATTGAATCAAACCAGGGATTGTTAAATGATTATACCGGATGGACGTTGATATCGGGATGCTTTAGGGCACAAGGCGGGGAAAAGTTTC
>DATHZY010000090.1:0-6349 GCA_035458325.1 Saprospiraceae bacterium
CACGGCCTGCTGATAGTTTGCCCTTGATCTTACGCCATAAGGTTTCAGACAATTCAAAACCAACTAACCTGTCGAGCACGCGTCTCGCTTGTTGAGCGTTGACCAGATTGATGTCCACCGTACGTGGTTCTTTGATCGCACGCTGAATGGCTGGCTTGGTGATCTCCCTGAAAACAATCCGCTTGGTGTGAGTAGGATCTAAACCCAATACTTCACACAGATGCCATGAGATGGCTTCTCCTTCGCGGTCTTCGTCCGTCGCGAGCCAGATCTCCTCTGCTGCCTTGGCTGCTTCTTTCAGGTCCTTTACGGTTTTCTTTTTCTCGGGGGAAATGATATACTTGGGGACAAACCCATTTGCGATATCAATAGCACCGTTTCCTTTCTCCAGGTCACGGATGTGGCCGTAACTGGATTTGACTTTGAAGTCCTTGCCCAGAAATTTTTCGATAGTCTTGGCTTTGGCCGGGGACTCAACGATCAATAGGTTTTTTGCCATAAATAGGTGTTAGGTGAAGTTCAATGCCTCACAGTATAAGGCCGCAAAAGTAAAAATATTTGGGTTTTCAGGTTTTTCTAGGGATTGGGGTATGAATGGTTTAAAGCTGGAAAGTCAGCATTCGACAGGCAATCAGACAATAAATCATCATATTATTTGCTTTCAAAAGGTGAATGTCAGGTCTCCCCGGCGGAGCGGTAAACACCCCATCAGGCTAATTAGTTTCAAATACGTCCATCCTCTGGTTCCTGGTGCATTGAGGCTAATGGACTGAAAATGAACCTTAAAACCGCGTTTTCAACACGTACTTGCCAAAAAACTAAACTGAGTCGTAACCTTACTAAACATCAGTCAGCCCGCAGCGAATTGGCCGGTAGATTTAATTTAATACCTTAACCTATAAGCTTTTGTGTCATACAATCCATATCACAGTAATACAAAAACGCCAGGTGCAAGGCTAGGATCCTTATGACTCAAACAGATTATCATATTCACTCTTACCGGATTCAGGCCTTAGTTGTGCTTCTTTCCGCGGAGCATTGATATCCAGTTTTTCTTCCTTTGTACCACCCATCAGCATCAGGGTGCTGTTTTTCTCCCACTCCTCAAGCATCTGCAGGCCCTGGTCTTCGAATACCCCATTCTGCAGATCTACGCTATCCATAAAGCTGCTGGACATTTCCATAAACCGCTCCATTTCACCAACCTTCATCGCGACATCATCAGCGATGACTTCCAGTGCCTGGTCAAACATCGCGCGCTTGTCTGCATTGCCGGAGATGATACTCATGGCAGATTTCATGGCACTGTGACTGGCACGGATTGCCTTACGTTCTTCTTCCTTCAATTTAACCTGGTCCTTGGTGTCTTCCAGCAGGATTTCAGAATTGGAATACATCTTGGTCAGTACCCTGTACAGGATGTTCATCTTGTTTTCGAGTACCGCATATTTTTCATTTGATTCTTTCAGACGCGCGGCTTTGCGGCTGGAGAGCAGCATTTGTTTTTCGACTCCTTGTTCCCTTGCTTTTTGCGCGAGCTTCATATTGTAATCGATCTCCTTTGCATTTTCCTCCTGGATCGTCTTGAGTTTACGAATCTGGCCACGCAGGATGCCGATTTGTTCACCCATTTTCTTGAGGTTGTCCTGCAGGTCTTCGACATAGTTCTTTAAGATGCCGATCGGGTCAATGGTGATAAACCAGCTGGTGACATTGCGCATCACGCTCTTGTACATGTAACTGATAAGGGTCCGCATCTTTGGATCCAAGACCATATAGATGATGGCACCAAGAACGAGTAGGGTAACCACCAGGCCCAGCAAGGACGATGCAAAGGCAACAATCTGTGGCAGATATTTTACAAGTACAAATCCCAGGCCGGCAAGGATAGCCAGCATGAAGAAGAGTCCGGTTTTGCCTTCTGGTCTGCCCCAAAAGCTCTTGGGCTTTGAGAGGTTGCCACTGAAATCTTGAGCGGGAGTAGTCATAATTCGTCTTTTATAGGTTTTGTTGAATAGCGGTCATATCCTTCTCGATGGCGGATACAAACTGCTGGTATGTGTTTTCAAATTTAAGCTTGGTCTGGTCGATGGATGCCTTGGCTTCAGCAACCTCTTCATCTGAGCGTGCTATTTTGTCCTGGAACTCCAGGATTTGTTTTTCAAGTTTTGCAATCTGGCGTCGGTGTTCTTCGATCTCTTGTTGCAATTTTACTAACTCTTCCTTTCTGGTGGCGATCCGTTGTTGCACCTGGTTGTTGAGGGCCTGGTCAAATTGTTTTTTCTCTTCACCCAGGATGGTCAGGTAATGTCGTGCCGATTGGAGGAGGGAGTCTTTGGTGACGCCCATCGTGGAAGCTGTTGCAAAGGCAGATTTAAACGAGGTGGAGGTATCCAGTTTCAATCCCGCCAGTTGTTCAATAGACTGCTTGAACTTGAGATAATCAAATCCGGGTTGGGTCTGCTTGATCATGGCGTTTTCGAGGAAATCAACGCTCTTTTGATCGGCCGAGCTTTCTAGTCCTAATAATTGTGAAATCTTCATACAAGCTGTCTGAATGTGGTATCAAATATAGAGTAACCGAAGTATTGATGGCAAAATAAATACATCCGGCCGGCCTTCACCCATTTTTAGACGTATTGAGGTGAATATATAGGGTAGAAGGGTAAAATCAAAGGTGTATGGAAACATCTTTGGAATATGGATACCTCATCAGGTAATCCAACGCTATTTCAAAAGGCAGGTTCTCGTACACGATTTTATAGAGGGTCTCAATGATCGGAAGCCTTGTTTTTTCAGTTTTCGCCAGCATATAGGCAATCTTTAGGGTGCGCACTCCTTCCGCAAGTTCATCCGAAGCCGCCAGGACTTCTAGCAGTTGCTTGCCCTGTCCCAACTGAAATCCAAAGTTGAAGTTCCTGCTGCTCGAACTCGTGGCGGTGGCTATCAGGTCACCTATACCGGCTGTGCCAAGGAAGGCCGATTTATCAGCCCCCAGTAATCCACCGAAATAGGCAATCTCATGAAGTCCCCTGGTGATGAAGAGCCCCTGGACATTCTTGCCCAAACCCTTGCCTCGCAGATAACCGGATCCAACCGCGATGATATTCTTAAATGCTCCTGCCAGTTCAGCTCCGAGGATATCAGATGAACCGAAGACAAAAATCCTTTTACTCGACAAGAGTTCAATGCCGATCTTGACCACTTCGTCATATTCACTGGCGATCACGGTAGCGGTTGGCTGGCCTTCCAGGATTTCTTTGCTCAGGTTAGGTCCTGACAGGCATCCTACACGTAGTACGTTGCTCTCCTGTGTGATGACCCGGGACATGGTACATACATCATCACGTGTCAGCTTGCCACTGAATGCCATGACATCCGTGACCTTGACTGTATCCAGACCTTTGGTACCATGTATCAGGATATGTCTTGGTGACAACAGGGGCCCGAGGGTCCGCATCATATTCCTGAAATCATCAGAAGGTACTACCGGAAAGATGACTTCACATCTTTCGGCCAGCTCGGTACTCGAAGAGATCGCTGTCACACGAGGCGCAAGCGGCACACCGAGTAAGGTCCTTGTTTCATTTATTTTCCTGACGGTCTCAGGATCCCTTGCATAGAGGAGGACATCATTATTAACAGCTAATAACTGTGCCACGGTGAGGCCAAAGCTTCCGGCGCCTACAACCCCTACAGGGGTCTGCTGATGAGTGTGGCTTTTAGTCATCTTCTCTGCCGTTTAGCCTGTTGCGTAGCCTATTTGTTCTTTTTCTTTGGCTGGCTTATCTGCGCTTGGTTCTTTTTGGCATCGGCCAGGGCCTGCTGCTGTTTCATCGCCTGCTCCAGACGTGCCTGGAATCCACCTTCTTTCTTGGGCTTCTCTTTATTCTTGTTGAGTCCCTCCATGATCTTGGCTTCATCAAAGAGGAATTTCTTTGCCCCCAGTGTCTGGCCAATGTTGAGGAGATTGGAATACAACAGATACAACGTAAGTCCGGATGCGTAGCTGTTGAAGAAGACGAGGAACATCACCGGCATAAAGTACTGCATGTATTTCAGCGCAGGATTCATGTTGGCCATATCCATGTTCTGCATGTTGTAGTATGTATAGGCTACAGTACTTGCAGCCCATAGCAACGTCAGCATACTCACGTGTCCACCAAAGAACGGAATGTCAAATGGAAGATTAAAGAATACATCATAAGAGGACAAGTCCGTCGCCCAAAGGAAAGACGCCTGCCTGAATTCGATAGAGGCCGGAAAGAAGCGATAGAGTGCAAACCATACGGGCATCTGGAGTAAGACCGGAAAGCAACCACCTAAGGGGTTGACACCATATTCCCGGTATACTTTCATCGTCTCCATCTGCTGCTTCTGCATGTCATCCTTATACTTCTCACGCAGACCCGCGAGTGAAGGCTTTAAGGCAGACATCTTAGCCTGGCTCTGCAGCATTTTATAGGACAATGGGAACAAGGCAAACTTGACCAGGAAAGTCAATAGCAGAATGACAAGACCTTTACTTCCAATAAATCCAATCAGGAAATTAAAGGTGGGACGAATCACCCAACGATTGATCGATCCGAAAATACTCTGACCAAAAGGAATGATATCCTCCAGTGCGACATGGTAATGTCTCAGGTTTTCAAAATCATTAGGACCGATATACATGGTCATCTGACTTGCAGTTCCATCACGTTTCAAAGGAATACCGACTACGGCCGAAGTCTTTTTAAGATTCTCATCTGTCTCTTCCGGAATCTTGGTCTCAAACACGCCACCCGTGAAGGATTCATCCGCAATCAGGGTGCTGTTGAAAAACTGGTTGGAGTGGGAGAACCACTTAATAGGCTGCGCTGAAAGATCCTCTTGTGCATCTGAGCGGCAATTACAATAATCAACAGATTCGGTGTTCTCTTTGTAATAGACGGTTGACATCGTCTTTTCAAAGACGCTGTTCTTTTCAATCTTATCGAGCTGATTGACCCAGGTCAGTTTAGCATCCTGTGAGGTTGAACTCAGGAAACCGGCTGCATTCTGAACACTGAGATTGTATTTGACTTCGTAAGGCTTATCGGTCAATGTGTACTCCTGTACGATCTGCTCACCTTGTAATCCGACAGCCCTTAGAGTAATCTTATTGCCTTCAACGGTTGGTTGAAAATTGAGGTCTGCGGTATGGATTTCACCCGTCTGTGAAGGAATGGCTATGTCCCAGACATTGTTAGGGTCTTCAAGCAGGTGGAGTGCGACTTTGTATTCCTTCTTTTTCTCATCTACCAGGACTTTCTTATAATCCTTGAGTTCGACATTGGATATTTTACCGCCTTTAGTATCAAAATCAACAATAAAGTACTGATTTTCAAGCTTTATAGTTTGGTTTTCACCTGTGGTAGCGGTTGCAAAGGAGCCGTATTTGTTGGCAAGTGCGGTGGAGTCAACGGGCTGGAGGGCTTGTTGTGCTTCTACAGCTTTTTGGACTACAGAATCCTTGAGAATTTCGACCCGGTTGAGGCTGTCCTGCCTTTGCTTCATGGCTTCTACCTCCTCCTTGGAGGGGGAATTGACAAAAGTCCAAACTAGAAGAAGCCCGAAAATGAGAACAAAGCCTATGATATGATTACGCTCCATGTGTTGCTTTACCTGAATAAAAAGAATTCGCAAAGGTATATGGTATTCCTAAAGCACCAAATACCTTTCTACAAGCGGTCGTCAGTCCCTTGACAGACTAATAGTCTTCACCTACGAGGATGAGGACCGGGACGATGGTGTGGAATTTGTCCGCAGGAGTCCTTGTCGGGCCCAGGGTTTTTTCAAGAAAGCCTCTTTTGCGGCGGATAACACACACAAGATCAGTGTGGTACTGGCTCATGTATTCATGGATGCTTTCATTGAAATTGTCGTTGCCATACCGGGTCACATCGTTAATCAGCTTGAGAATACTGATGGTTTGATCCGGCGCAGGAGGTTGATCTTCCCCGAGATGTAACATCTGTACATGAGGGTTGAATATGCTCTTGATATCCAGGATAGGGTCCAGCGTACGCTGGTCACGAACGAATGGATTCTTAACGGCAAAGACAACCCGGTTGATGCCATTAAACTTGAATCTGGGCGGGACAACCAGCACCGGGATATTGGTTGTCTTAACGATGGCTCCTGAGGTAGAACCGAGGAAGGTTTCCAGGTTTTCGCCGGCACCCTGGCAACCCATGATGACCAGATCTGCATGGGTGATATCCACTAATCTCCTCAGGCTGTCCACCACATCTCCCTGGATAATCTTATATTCTATTTTTTGCTCAGGGTGCTTCATCCTGATTTTCGTGACCCGTTTCTGGATCCA
>DATHZY010000091.1:0-6074 GCA_035458325.1 Saprospiraceae bacterium
AAAATCCTGAATCCGGATCGTCTGAGATAGCTGCGACCTGTTTCCTAACGCATCTGTTACCTGGACTCCGGCATACACTTGTGCCACGCCACCCTGGACAGGAATAACGATAGTTGAGGAAGTCGAATCATTGAACCATTCAACCTGGAAAGGCGGTGTGCCTTCCGGCTTCACGGTCAAACTTAAATAATCAGCTGTTTCGAGTTTTGGTTCAATCGAAATCAGACATGGCACCAGCGTGGTTGGATCAAAATGGATACACTGGGTATACTGACAGCCTGTATAAGCGAGGGATTGAAAACACACATCGATGTTCTCCTGATATCCGACGACACTCCCGAACTCATAGAAAAAAGTAGTGGAAGGACCATTGAGGTCTTCCCAAAAACTATATCCACTCATAAATAATCCAGGATGTGTGGTCAATGAAATGTCGAAACTATCAACTTCAAGGTCAGACAAAACAAATTCCTTCGAGCCTGTATGTATCGTATTTGAAAAAGCAACCGCAGGATCAGGAGCGACCGGCACTGATTGGTAAAAGCTGAATGTCCAGGATGGTGAACACTGGTCAAGGCAACCATCTACACTGAGCACTGAAGTATACACCTGCAATGAATCCCTTTGTTCAACAGTCGGCAAAGCTGTCCAGTGTTCAGTTCCGGCTTCGATCACAATAGCTTCACCATCAAAGTTGCCGGTTAACCCGAAGACCGGATCACCTGAAAATCCAGCAGGGATGTCCTGTGGATCTTTCACGCACGAAACCAACCCGATGAGCAGGAAAAGTGCATATATGCGGAGCATCAGCTTAGCGTCCATAGAGGAGGTAATTTAAAGTGATAAAGGGATGCAATGCTGAGAAAGTACCATCCCAGTCATATCCGGCATCCAGTGCGGCATTTGTCTCTGTAATAGAAGAAAAATAAAAATCCGTACCTGCCATGGCTATCAGCCTGGGCGTGAGCTGATATCCATAGGATAGATCTGCTGTCCAGTGAAGTTGTCGTAGCCCATCCGTTTTCACCCAACCATAAGAGGATGATTCAGATGACAAGGAAACAAACTGATCCTGTACCTGGGTCACAATGGTCCCTTGTGCACCATACAACCATTGTATGCCCCCATGCGCGCCAAACAGATGGCGATGCAAGCGATACTGCATGCCGATTCTCGAATACACAAAATGAAGTTTATCCGGAGTCAGGCTGTTATAACTACTCCTTGTTCCAAAGGATGATTGGTTGATGTTAGAAGTTCTTTCAAAATCAAATCCTCCAGACTGCAACAGATATCCCGCTGAGAATGAAAATTGAATCTTTGGACTTACACGCAAACCAATCCCTGCACCTCCCCTGAATTTCCAGCCTGATGTATATGCCGGAAGGGATGGCAACACCATGCCGAAACCTGCTTCACCAAAGAGATAAAATAATTTTCGGTAAGCAGTTTGCGGCGCTATCTTATGCATACCAGAGTTTGAAGTATACGCAACTCCGGCAATTTCCATTGGATCGATGAAGGCTGTATGACGTGTCGATCTTTCTGCCGGGAAAAGCAATAACTCATTTTCATTTTCCAATTCTGTTTCAGGTTCATGCTGCAGGTAAGCATCCGGGTCTTCAATCGTAACTGCAACTGCTTGTGAGACGATTGTGTAATTACTGAGAATTTCTCCTTCCACCTGATATGTTGCCGGAGCCTCAGTCGTGGTTGACTGTTCTTTTTCTTGTGTGCCTGATGTAATCGCTGATCCCGGGGTTTGTGGGGAGGTTGATTGGTTGAGGGTTGATGGGTTGATTGTTGATGTGTTGATTGTTGATGTGTTGACAGTTGATGTGCTGAGTGTTGATGTGTTGATTGTTGAATTGTTGACAGTTGATGTGTTGAGTGTTGATGTGTTGCTGGTTGATGAGTTGATGGGTTGATGCTCTTTTATGGAGGCAACTTCTTCTGCCATCTTAACAGATGAATTTTGTGATGCATGGGCATTAGCGATGGCAGGGGTTTGTTGGGATTCGGTCACAGGTGTTGCTTCCCTGATCTCATCCTTTTGAACAGGATTAGCCGGTTGCAGGATTTGTTGTTCTGATACAAAGAAATAGCCGGCCAGGGCAGCAACAATGACCAGGCTACCTAACCACCAGAAGGGGAATATTCCCCTGCGCTTTTTTCCATTGAGGAGTTCAATCATCTCCTGGCGATGTGTATCATCTACCGGGAAGTGTTGTTCCTCCAATTTCCTTCTCAGGATATCATCGAAGTTATCTTTCATTTCAATGATGTTGTTTTTGACTCTTTAATCAATGCTTCTTTTATCTTCTTCCTGGCTTCGTGTACATGCCATTTGGAAGTCCCTTCCGAAATATTGAGCATGTTAGCAATCTCCTTGTGTCCGTAGCCATCAATGGCAAAGAGGTTAAAGACCTGCTTGTCCATAGGTGACAACCTGTTGATCACCGCGAGTAAATGATCGAGATCTGTTTCCTCTGCCAGATGATTTACGTCTTCACTGGGCCAATCCATTTCCTGCGAAAGCTGGCCATAATAGACATGCTGCTGGTAATGCTTTTGTTGTGACCTGAACTCGTCAATAATACTGCGGAGGGTGATTTTTGAAACCCACGCCTTGAATGATCCGCTGTGATCAAACTGTCCGAGATGTTGCAGGACTTTTAAGAAACTCATATTGAGCCGGGACCCTGCTTCATGTTTATCCTTACAATAGCGGATGCAGATGGACATCATGTAACTGTAGCATTGATCATACAGGCGCAGTTGGGCCTTTCGGTCACCCTGGATACACTGTGCGATCAATTGCTTTTCTATATTCATACCAGACGTAGAAAAGGCCACCGACGCATCATTCCCTCTAAATGACTTGCCGGCAGCCCTTTTCTCAATAAGAGATCTTTAGGATCCTACCCATCAATCTTGTTTGATAAATCTTCCGTAGAAGTGGCCCTGATCACCCTTGAGGTTGATATGATACAACCCCGGTGCGAGTGAACCTACACCTACTGTAATGACACCATTTGTATTCCTTACGCTGCCTGTATAGACAACTTTTCCCTGCATATCCACCATGTGGATATCGTAGTTTGTATTGACCCCGGGCAGAGGCATATTGATTTCCTCCTTTGCCGGATTTGGATACAATTTGATTTCCTCAAGTTGCGGATCATTAACCGCGGTGGTACCTTGATTAACGATGAGGCTAACTTGTAATTTCTCCGGATTCTCAGGCGTTAAAGTCACCCAAATATCGGGAGATGTAAGTCCTGGAATATCATAACTGATCCGGTAGGTACCCCATGGAAGATTTGTAAAGCGGAATCCTCCTTCTTCAAGGGTATATTGATAGTGGAGCGGCTGTCCCTGCGCATCTCTGATGAGTACCTGGATATTGGCTATTCCAGCCCCTCTTGACTCCACATGACCACCAGCTACGAGATGATTAGGATCGGTCACAAACCCTCCGATCACACCACCGCCGGTAAAATCAGTGGAACGGATCAAATGGATATCCTTCGTCACAGGCAACCAGTTTGGCAAAGGCAGGATGGTTGCATCCTCCCATGTGGCACTGCTGAGGTGATACGTTGGTATGTAATCTTCAGCAGCCTGGGTTCCGGGAGTCATGATGGCCTTGACAATATATAGCCCATCAGGTAATCCGTTGAACGAATAGAAAGCATTTTGGATCTGCGCGGAATCAACAAGCTCATAAGCTCCTCCTGAATTGATATCGTATGCATATGCAAATACCCGCCCCGAAATAGAAGTGAGGGTATCTCCGAATACATAACCACTGAGGACATTCTGTCCTTCTCCCGGGATGATCGAATCAATCGTAATACATTGTGTCGAGAAGCATCCAAAAATAGTCGTCACATCGACACAATAGACACCTGGCTCAGTAATTTCAATCCAGGTGGAGGAATCTCCGGTAGACCAGATGACAAACGCAATCGGATCAAATGATTGCACCTCAAGGGATGGTACAGGAAAACTATTATAGTTGATGCTGACATAACAACTGTCTGCCTTGAAATTACAGCCGGTAGAAACACAACCTAAAGAATCAGTAACTGTCACGCAGAGATCATGAATCCCAAAGTCAACAAAAACCGATTGCTCTGTAGCCCCATTTGACCAGAGATATGTGAAAGGAGGAACACCCCATGCATTGGCTGTATACTCCACCCCGGATCCGGAGGACGGATCAGCGGAGATCCATACACCGCATGAATCCACAGTCCAGAAGTAAACATCTACACAAGTAGTTTTCACACATCCGCCGGCCATGGTGGTTACGCAATAATTACCTTCTTCGGAAACGGTGATGGTAGGTCCTGTCTCTCCGGTGCTCCATAGGAAGGTCGCACTTTGGTTCGGATCATTCCAGATCGTTGCTGTCAGTTCAGCAGTATTGTTTGACGTATAATAGACGCTGATGAGGGCTTCACAAGGCAGGAAGAATGTATCCACGCATGCCACGGTTTCACATCCGAAGGAAGAGGTTACAGTGACGCAGGTAAAGGCGGCAGGACCATCAATCTGTGTGACAGAATTTGTATCGCCATTAGACCAGCTATATTCAAAAGTGCCCCATCCCCAAGCATAGGCTTCAGCATACCATTGACCGGAACTGTCAGGATAGGTATAGACCCATGCTGAGCATTCGGTACCGAGACTATCAAAATCAACATAGGTACATGACACGGTAACACAACTGGAGTCAATGGTGACCGTCACGCAGTATTCACCATTTTCTGTTACCGTTAATACAGGGGTAGTTTCTCCATTAGACCATTCATACGTAGGTGTATGTCCTGGGAAATTGAAAATAGGATCAGTATAGACTGACAGCACTGCGGTGGTGGTGTCCACATACTGGACGTCTACCCAGCTATAGCAATAGTTAATGCTCTCATAGCAGCCTGTTGAAACACAGCCTTCTGAATCGGTCATCGTCACACAATAGGTCTGCGATGGATCCTGTGGATATATAATGTCTGTAGTTTCACCGGTACTCCAGAGATACGACCATTCCGGTGCTGATGTGTAACCAAAAGCCTGGAGTGTAAATGTATTTGAATCCGTCAGAAATGCACTGACATATACGAAACATGAATCCTGGCCCCAGCCATAATCATAGCAGGAAGAAGTAGAACAACCTCCGTTGTCATACATCGTTACACAATACAGTCCTGGGGAATTTGGGTAGATCACTTGTGTAGAATCTCCAGTATTCCATAGGTAATAAATCGGCGTTTGGCCATAACCTTGGGCATATAAGCCGCCTGTTGCAGGATCTTCATAGATATAAACTTCACAGAAATTGAAGTCATCGACAATGATACAAGTTGTATAGGCACAACCTGTGGCGTCAGTGACTTCGACACAATAGGTCCCGGGACCCACGTCCTCTAAGGTAGAGTTAGTTGTGGAAGGACCGTTATTCCATGCATAGGTAAAAGGAGCAATTCCTTCGGCAATTGCTTCAAGATCAAAGGTGGTACTATCAGGATTCATCGTAGATACGATATACGCAAAACAGAATCCGGTAGAATCTAGGTTGACCTCAATACAATCTGTCTCAACACATCCAAATGAGAAAGTAGCAGTCACGCAATATTGTCCTGATACCTGTGGGAATATAGTCTGGGAGGACTCTCCTGTTGACCAGGCATATTCAACTTGCTGACCGGGAGGTACCCAGGCCGTCAGTTGAATCTGATTATTCGGATTCCAATCCTGGAAGACAAACAGGACGCAAGAATCCTGGACAATCTCCCGGCAATAAACAAAATCGGCTTCGAATATTTCATTACCATTCAGGATAGTGAAATACAGGCTTTCGGTGGTGCCCCAGCAATCAACCATACTCACTTCCAGAAAACCTAATAAACTTGGATCCTGAGTGGCCACATCAACTGAATAGTTTCCGAAGGTATCTGTGTAGGTACTGTATAAAGCTGCTGACGAATCGGCAAAGAATACAGATACGATCAAATTCACCCCATTCTGTGGGTCGCCAGTTTCATTGGTCACCGAGCCATGAACGTTGA
>DATHZY010000092.1:0-4422 GCA_035458325.1 Saprospiraceae bacterium
TACTTCAACGCAAGCTGCGTTAAAACGATCACGATCACCAAAGAAACCCCCGCTTGTATCCACAGCCCTTTCACAAACATCAATTGCATAAAATAATCGTAATAGCCATGGGCAATGGCAGCAAGTAAGAGCCCCAGCAAGGAATACAACACTGTTTTAGATGGATAGAGTTTTGCTTCTCCAAGGAAGAATCCCATGATCACCGCAAATACAGCATTGGCAGGAACTGTGGTAATCATTCTCAACATTGCCGTATCCGTATCTCCGTTGATCACCGCCAGTATATTCTCTGCAGTAGCATAGCCAACACCGACCATGACAGCATATACAATACCATCAAAGGGTTGATTGAAGTTTTTATAATAGTAGGTGATGCCACGTAGGAGGAGGAACTTAAATCCTTCACCCAGCAAGCCGACAAAGAGGAAGGCGGCAATCAACTGATGAACGATATCTTCATTGTCGATATAGACGAAGTTGTGCAACAGAAATCCGACCCCACGCGATAGGAAGAACGCCACAGCTCCATAAAGCACGCTCATCAATAGCAAGTGGTACGGTTCGGGCTCATGCCGATCACGGAGATAGATAAACAGGGCTATCAGCAATCCCGGAACAAAGGCCAGCAGAATCAAGAGTGTTGTACTCATCAGGGTTAGGTTTTTCGAATTCGTAAAATTATGGTCCTTGCAGAGGCTCAGTCAGGAGAGGAAAGCAAATCAATTGCTGCGGAGAGCTGCCTGTTGGACAAGTAAAGATGAAGAAATATCAGGATGAATCCAAGCCCCTCAGGACCTGCTGATTTCTTCATTTCAAAGGGTATTTTGGAGATGATGATGACTGATATCAAGTACAGGGATGACAACTATCACCCTCATCCGGAGATGCCTTAGCGGCCTGTAAGGAAATTCAGGTTAATTTTGCAGGCTCACAGACGTCATCTATATCGATCATGTCAACATCAGAAAGAAATATCGAACTCTTGCATAATAATGCTTTAAATAAATCCACAGCCTTCACCCGTGAAGAGCGTGATGCCTTGGGCCTCAGAGGGTTATTGCCCTATGCCGTCTCTAACCAGGATATCCAGATCCAGCGGATCATGGAAAACCTCAAGCGAAAGGACTCTGATATTGAGAAGTATATCCTGCTGTCAGGTCTTCAGGACAGGAACGAGCGACTCTTTTTCAGGCTGGTCGTAGAGCACATCGAGCAGATCATGCCTATCATCTATACACCAACAGTAGGACAGGCCTGTAAAGAATTCTCTCACATCTTCCGGCATACCCAGGGTTTCTACATCTCTCCTGAAGACAAAGGCATCATCGCGGAGATCCTTGACAATTGGCCTCGAAAAGATGTGCGTGTCATCGTCGTCACCGATGGCCAGCGTATCCTTGGTCTTGGTGATCTCGGGGCTAATGGCATGGGCATTCCTATCGGTAAGCTGGCATTGTATTGCGCCTGCGCAGGTATTCATCCTGATCAGTGCCTGCCGGTGATGTTGGATGTAGGAACCAACAATGAAGAGCTCCTTCATGATCCATTGTACATTGGTTATCCACATCACCGTCTGACAGGCCCTGCTTACGACGAACTCGTGGACGAGTTTGTCATGGCCGTGCAGCAGAAATTTCCAAATGCACTCATTCAATTTGAGGATTTCATTACGCTCAATGCGTATGGCCTCCTTAATGAATATAAGCACAAGGTGCTGTGCTTCAATGATGATATTCAAGGTACAGCTTCAGTTGTACTAGCAGGTCTTTATGCTTCATCACGGATCACAGGACGGCCATATAAAGACATGCGGATTATGTTTCTAGGTGCTGGATCTGCGGGTACGGGCATAGCAGATTTGTTAGTCAGGGCATTTGAAGCAGAGGGCCTCACGACGAAAGAAGCCTATGAGCGCCTTTGGTTTGTCGATGGCACGGGCCTGGTGGTCTCCAGCCGTAAAGATCTTGCGGAACATAAAGTACCCTATGCGCATGATGTGGAGTTCCGTGATTTTCATGATGCGATAGAATTGATTAAGCCGCATGCATTAATCGGCGCGACCGCCAAGGGTGGTTCGTTTACAAAAGAGTCGATTGAACTCATGAGTGCGTTCAATGAACGGCCGGTCATCTTTGCATTGTCCAATCCAACAGACAAGGCGGAATGCACTGCTGAACAAGCATATGAATGGAGTAAAGGGAAGGCAGTCTACGCCAGTGGCAGTCCATTTAAGGCAGTTTCTCTCAATGGAAAAGTATTCAAGCCCGGACAAGGAAACAATGCCTATATATTCCCGGGGGTAGGTCTTGGAGCCGTCGTTTCAAAAGCCAGGTTTATCAAGGACGAAATCTTCCTTACCGCTGCCCGGACGCTCGCACATATCGTAAGCCAGGAAGACATTGATATGGGTTCCTTATACCCACCGCTTCGGGATATCCGGAAGATATCATGGGAGATCGCTACTGCGGTAGCAGAGAGAGTATTTGATGAGGGCCTTGCGAGAGCTGAAAGACCCGCGGACCTGAAGCAAAGCATTAAGGAGTATATGTTTGATCCAAGGTATTAATGACCCGCTTATAAAATATTGCTTTTTAGTAGAGACGCGATTAATCGCGTCTCTACTAAAAAGCAATATTTTATATAGACTCACAACTCACAACTGACACAGAATGAAATTCCACTTCCTCATTCTCCTCCTGTTCATCACCAACGTATTGTCCTCACAGGCACTTCCTGTAAAATCAAAGGATTTAAAAACGTTGTATGGTTACATGGCCGGCGAATTCAGCAGCGACGCTCAGGCGACAGCAGATTCTGCTTTTTTCCATGTCATGCTGAGGATGGCACCGATCTGGAAAAAGAGCAAAGACGGCTATTGGCTCTATGTTGAACAGTCTATCGCCAACGCTCAGGACAAGCCCTATCGTCAAAGGGTCTATCATCTTTCACTCCATGATGATACCACGATTGTAAGCCAGGTATACGAGCTGAAGAATCCACTACAATATACAGGTGCCTGGAAAGATCAGGCCAAACTTGGATTGATCACCAGGGATTCACTGATCACCAGGCAAGGATGTGGTATATATCTTCACAAACAACCTGATCTTTCTTTCCGTGGATCAACACGTGATCAGGAATGCCTCAGTGCCATGCGGGGTGCTACGTATGCAACCTCTGAAGTCACCATCTTTCCGGAAAAAGTGCTAAGCTGGGACCGTGGCTGGGATGCTAAAGGGGTCCAGGTATGGGGTGCGGTGAAGAGCGGTTATGTGTTTGTGAAAACGGCAACGTATAAGCTGTGATAGGTTGATCAGTTGATAGGTTGATGAGTTGATAAGTTGATGCTTATAGGCTTATTAGCTTATAGGCTTATATGGTTATTTTCCTTGGGCGCAGCCGTTGTTGGTGTCCTCACCAACAACCACCGAAGCCTCCGCTGGTGGTGAGGACACCAAGCCAGCGGCATAGTTCATTATTACCGTTTAGTGATGACTGCCCACTGCCGACTGAAGACTGCCCACTAGTCAATACCAACTGCTAGTTGCTAACTGCTAGCTTCTCACTGTTAACCCCTTTAGGGGAGAGAAATTTCGCAGAAATTACGAAGGGGTAAAAGTTAGATTCCAAAAATTTCACTAATCTTATCACTCAATAGACTTTTCAAAACAATAAGCTTTTCCTTATGCGTGGCATCCTCGAAACCAATCGTCTCCTCCTGCGTAAGTTTACTGTTGATGATGCTCCCTTTATGCTCAGGCTGGTCAATGAGCCAAGCTGGATCGAGTATATCGGGGACCGGAATGTGCATACACTCGAAGATGCCCGGAAATATTTACTGGATGGTTCGATACAGAGCTACCGCGACCATGGATTTGGATTTTACAATGTATGCCTCCGCGACACCCTGATGCCGATTGGTACAGTTGGTTTTGCCAAAAGGCCATTTTTGGATCATCCCGATTTTGGATTTGCCTTCTTACCTGAATATACCGGACAGGGTTATGCACTTGAAGTGGCTGTGGCGGCTATGGCTTACGCAGAGGAAGTCTTGAAGCTGGAGAAACTGGTGGCCATTACCTTGCCAGCGAATAAAAGATCTATCCAGTTGTTGATCAAGCTTGGCTTCCGCTTTGAAAAAACAGTGATGGTCGAAGGCGACGAATTGTTTTTATTTTGTGCCGAACTCACCTTTGTTCATAAGGATGAAGAGGATTGAATACCCCTAACGATGAAATTCTGATCTAAAAATGTCCTTCCTGTTTTGGTTGTTGTGGCTGACCAATCTGCTGTTGCTGATGGTGGCTTTCCTGGGTAAAGGATTCAGGTCAAGCTTTGGCGCCGGAGTGGATTTGAATGTATTACTCATCATGGCCTTGATCATCGTGCTTGTCGGGAGTCTTATCCTCAGGATAGCAGTGA
>DATHZY010000093.1:0-6507 GCA_035458325.1 Saprospiraceae bacterium
TCAGGGAATGTAACGGTCCGGCAAAACCTCTGCAGGCAAAGGCAAATCTTCCGTAATATGCGCTACCAATTGTTCTGCCCAGAATGGAGCAAGGCTGGTTCCTTTCGTTCCCATTCCATTAAAGATATATTGTCCGGGGCGTCCACCTATTGGTCCGATCAGGGGCCGCCGGTCATTAACCGTAGGTCTGACTCCTGCCATATGCCTAACGATCTCCAAATTCCCGGAGTATACTTTTTCAATAGACCCAAGTAATCGCTCCTTCCCTTCCATTGAAGGTGAAGGATTTTCAGGCCAGGGATCATAATAACTTCCAATCCAGCACATTTCGGAATCCTTCAAAGGCACGATGAATACTTCTTCCTTGATAACCTCCCTGATGCTCCATTGAGGCATCTTTAACAAGAGGGCTTCACCTTTATTAGGTATTACCCTTGCAGCTACCGTTGGATCAACTGCTCCCGTTGCAAAGATCCTGATGCCTTCATGTGGTGAATCCGTTGGATAAGGTGATTCCATTTCCTCCAGTAATCCTTTTCCTGAAAGAAATTCCCTGACAGCTTTGAGCCATCCGGGTGTGTCCAGCCTATATCCCCCGGTCACTATACCATAGGGCCGGTGAAGTGCATCCAATCGTTCAGACTTCTTATCAGAAATATATTGCGCATATTCAGGATCATCCAGCCTGCGCTCCCACGCAGTCCGCCCCTCTTGATGAGCCAAGTATCTTACTATTTCAACAGGGAAAAAAAATTCACCTCCGGTAAGCACCTCTGTCCATCTGTAAAACTCAAGCGCTTTAGGAACGAACTCATCAATGCGCCATGCCTTCACATACCGCCGCCCGGTAATTGGTGCTATCAAACCGGATGAAGCCATTGAAGCTTCCCCAACCTGGGTACACCCGACCAATCTAAAAGGAATATTCTTTCTATAGAAGGTAAGTGCAAGGGTACATCCTGCCAGACCATGTCCAACAATCAATATATTCTTATCCATCCAGTTGTTGCAACGATTCTTTTAATTTCCTGGGCAATCCAGCCACTACCAAACTGTAAGAATGATTTATCAGATCAATCAACAGGTCATTTCCCAACCCTTGTTCGAAGAAGACAGTATTCCAGTGTTTCTTATTCATGTGCCATCCTGGAACTATCACTCCGGGAAATTCGTCCCTGAGCTCCACGGCCCGCTCCGGATCACACTTGAGATTTACCTGAAACTCTTCTGCATCAAGGCCCGTCAAGGCAAACGCCTTACCCATGACTTTATATACCAGGGTATCCGGGCCAAAAGGAAGAGTCTCCTCTACCCCCTTCAGGTGCAGACAATACTTCCGGAAGGACTCTATATCCATCTTTACATCAATCCAAATATCTTCGCATACTTCAACATTTCTCCCTGGTTGGTGATTTTAACTTTTCCAGTCAGAACCGCCATCATTGGATTGATTTCACCAGATGCCAGACCTATAAAATGGTCGCCTGCTGCCCTCACCACACATTTAGGTTCTCCATTTAATCCATCTTCCACTGTTACTTTCTGGTCAGCGACACGAATAGTAAACTGTCCTCCGTTGTCTCCTTCCAGATCAAAATGAAATACAGTCTCCAACCCTTCAATAGCTGCAGGGGATACCTTTGATGGCAATGCAAATAGGAATTCTCTTGAAGTCATGAATTAGAACATTAAATGTGAACACTGAAATGCCGGTATCTGAATACCAACCTTCCGGCCCAAAGCTAAAACCTTAAATCCATTCAGGGCCTATTGCAAGTCTAAACAAGATAACCACTATAAAGATTTTGATCTAAGCATATTGGTAGGTAAGCCTTGAGTATATGCACCATCCTGACCCGAATAAAATCAAACTAACCCTGATAATTGTGCTGCATCGATGGTTCCTGCAAAAGATCAAGCCGCAAAGCCAAACCTGTTGTTACTTTTATGGCTGTGATCAATCGTCAACTTCGCATAGTATTTATGGGTACACCCGGTTTTGCGGTGGCATCACTCCAATTCCTCCTGGAGGCTGGTTATCCGATTGTTGGTGTGGTCACAGCGCCGGATAAGCCAGGTGGCAGGGGTATGAAGCAAATGATCTCTTCTCCTGTCAAACAATTTGCACTTGCCCATGGATTGACCCTATTGCAGCCATCCAACCTCAAGTCAAAAGTATTTATTACTGAACTGAAGGCCCTCCATGCTGATCTTCAGATTGTTGTAGCATTCAGAATGCTTCCCGAAGTGATTTGGAATATGCCCCCTCTGGGGACAATGAACCTGCATGGGTCACTTCTGCCTGCCTTTCGGGGGGCTGCACCAATACATTGGGCGGTGATCCGCGGTGAAAAAGTAACCGGGGTAACTACCTTTTTGCTCAGGCATCAAATCGATACTGGCCAAATTTTACTGCAACGGGAATTACCGATCCTGGATGATGATGATACGGGTAGTGTCCATGACAGGATGATGATGATTGGTGCAGGTCTTGTAGTTTCTTCGGTTGACCTGATTTCCAAAGGGCAGTATCAACTCTATGACCAGGATGAAAGCAAAGCTTCCCATGCGCCCAAAATACATCATGAGGACGGACGAATCCATTGGGACTCTCCGGCATTGAATATCTATAATCTAATCCGCGGCATGTCCCCTTACCCAGGTGCATGGACATTCGTGGATGGGATAGAATGTAAAATCTGGAAATCTACCCTTTATTCCTCTGAACACCTTCAGCAACCTGGAAGCTTGAGCGTGAAAGGAAAATCACTGGTTGTACAAGCAACCGATGGTGAAATAGAAATTTTGGAAGTGCAGATGGCTGGTAAGAAAAGGATGAGTGCCCGTGATTTCATCAACGGGTATAGGATCAAAGATTGGTTTTTGACATAAACTCAAAAGCCTTCCTGACGATCCGCTTAATCAATTCAACGTCAGGTAGAACTTCCGGACTCTCCGGTGCCAGTTCTTCTACATAGGTGTTCTCAGGTAAGCTATGGTGACCTGGAAACTGAAGCGAATTAATATAAGTAAAGCAGGCCAGACTCAGGCAGAAAAGGGCAATGATGCCCGAAATCTTCACCGTATTTTTTTTAATTCTGACCATGATTGTTAATAAAACGTTTTTCCTGAAAATTAGTTACACCTGGAATAAACTTTTATTGCTTTGCAAATATAACACTATCCTTTTCAGGACAAAACACTTTAATAATTCTTTAACCAATAAGCGTCCAACGGACATTTAACCTGGGATTCCGATGGCCCGAAATACTAGATTCAGCCTAAGGATGACTTGTATGGCCAAAGGTTGCATGAGGTGCAAATATTCGTTTGGAAACCGGGTGGGTGGGATATCCTATGACATCCGTTGCGGATCCGATTTCTACGATTTTACCGTCGTCAAGTACCATGACCTGGTCAGCTATCCCCCTGATAATCCATTCGTCATGGGAAATGAAGATCAGCGACAGGCCCCGTTCATGCATCAATCGGAGCAGGAGTTCAATAATTCCATCTCGTGTAGGTCCATCCAATGAGGAGGTGGATTCATCACAAATCAAAACAGAAGGATGCATTAGCAATGCACGGGCGATACTTACCCGTAGACACTCCCCTCCTGAAAGCTGACCGGATTTACGATCCAGGACAGACTCCTCCAGGCCAACTTCCCTGAGAACCTCTTTGAGTGAATTACTACCCGGCTTTCCTGATCTGGTCCTAATCAATTTAATTTCCTCAAGGATTTCCCTGATGGCCATATTTGGATGAAGTGATCCCCTGCCGTCCTGCATGACCAACTGAACCTCAGATCTCAATTTCCTGACTTGATGCAGGTCTTGGAAATCCACAACCTTTCCTTCAAGGATCACCTTTCCGTGTCTGGGGATAAATAGCCCCACGAGGAGTTGGGCAAGTGTGGATTTTCCGCTGCCGGATTCGCCTACTATTCCAAGGCAGGTTCCATGGTGGAGTTTAAAATCCAAAAAACCAACTGTGGCTCCCCTTTTATGCCTCATCCCGCCAAATGAATGTGTGTATTCCAATTCTTTTACCTCGAGCAAAGGAACCTCGACACTTGTACCAGCATGCCTGTTTTGTGGAGGTGGCAATGTATAATCTGCATCGATTGAGCCAATCTTTATTTCCCTGTCAGCGAGGTGCCGAACAACGGCTTCTTCATGGGTAATGCATAAGATCGCCATATGATAACGCGATTTTAGCATGGCAAAAACATCAAGCAATTCAAGCTGGTTTATTTTGTCAATTGCGGAGGTTGGTTCATCCGCAATCAGCAATTCAGGTCGGATGACAATTGCCATCGCAATCTGACACCGTTGCAATTGGCCACCGGAAAGTTGATGAGGGAATGAAGCCAGGAGTCTTTCCGTTTCGTGCAAACCCACCTCTTCCATTTTTATCCGAAGCTCTTTTTCGATATCGGTATCAACTCTTTTCATACGCTCCCGGATGATCAACATCATTTGGTTACCCATAGTCATAACCGGGTCAAACGCGCCAAAAATATCTTGTTGGATATAACCGATATGTGTTCCCCTTAAATGATGCCATGACCCTGCGTCATCAGGTAATTTCATTTCATCTTGTGGCACTGCTGACCAACGGATAATACCATCATGAAATATGATACCACGGGGGAGAAGATTGAGGATGGCAAGGGCGATGCTGGTCTTACCGCTTCCGGAAGCCCCGGTCAGCGCTACGATTTCACCACGATTGACTTGGAAAGAAAGTTGTCGGACAATGCTGCCCTGGTCCGAGACCAGGGTTAAACCTTCTACGTCTAATATTGCTGAGGTCATTATGTAAAAATAGATTTGCCGGAGCGTACCGGCAAATCCATTTCATGGCATTATAACATCCTTATAGAAAAAAACCAGAATTCTCTTTGTGAATCAGAATGCTTTTCTTGTTATTCAGTCTCTTCAATAATACCATCCCTGTCGACAACGACGGCAGCGTCTTTATAACCCTTGGCTATCACCAGGTCACGGACTCTGGTGGCTTCCTTTTTCGTCTTAAACCCGCCGATCATCATGATCGTCCATTCTCCTTTACGGTAAGACTCCAGCGGACCATACTGGTCAACATCACTGGTATTGAATCCACCAGGTTTGAGAAATGAGGCAAGCCGCACTTTAAAATCACCGGTTTCTTCGGTCGTGGCAACTGGTTCAGATGGGACAGAAGAGTTTACAACCGGAGAAGGATTGACCGGAACATCAGTTTTGGTGGTCACCTCAGGTTCAAAATCCGGCTGAATCGCCATGCCTTGAGGTGTATAATTTTCAAGCCCTTTCTGGATGACTATAAAGGCATCCTTCTTGCCTCTTTCCTTTGCCTTCAGCAAGACATTCTTTGCCTGATCCTGGTTGTCATAAGGGCCTATTCTTACCTTGTACATTCCATTCTCCGTGTGGATATACACAGGCCCCAGCTGCTCCCAGGAACTGAGTGAACTCTTATCCGTAATAGGCCTGGAGGAGGCAGACAACTGAACCGCAAACTCCAACTCAAGTGCGCTATCCTGGCTAACCTTTTTGTAGGTTGAAGGGTCCTGCTTGACATAGACCTTGACCAGGCCTGTATCCGATCCAGAAGCTGTAGCCTGAGGTGCCTGGCTATGCGCCAGCGATACTATGCCTGGTGCAAACAGGAGTGAAATGGGTAAAAGTAGTTTCTTCATTGAGCTTGATATTAAAATAAAAACTTATGTAAAGATATATATTTTTCAATATAATACATATTATTTAAAAAAATAATATGTAAAAAGGCTCTGTATTTGTATTTTTTTACGGTTTTCATTATGTAGGCCCACCCTGATCGGTAAAAAGGTAAATGTGTCTATACTGACACTCTGAGAGAAAACTTGGCCGGAGAACCTGAGAGTTCCTATTTTTATCACTTCATCCGCAAATATTATCTACCAGAGCAACTCACTTATGCGCATCATCATTACTTCCTGCCTTTGCTTGCTGACAGCTTTCACTACATTAACTGCCCAGCAACTGGACCATCGCTTAGGCTATATCCTGGTCCAGGTAGAAAAAGGAGCTTCCCCCGCAGAACTTTTAAAAGACAATGCTTCCAGAATACGTGGGGACCTTTTTCAGGATAGGGTTATTTCAAAACGACTTGGGATATATCTTATCAGATTTGACCATAGCCGGATTCATGAAGGACAACTCCTAAGCCAACTCAGAGCTGATAAAAATGTTCGGACAGCACAGTTTGACCACCTCCCAACTCTTAGGACTGAGCCCGAAGATCCTCAGTTCCTCTCCCAGTGGCAATGGCTCAATACCGGCCAAACCGGCGGAATGACAGATGCAGACATTGATGCAGATGAGGCGTGGAACATTACCCAGGGCGGTGTCACCGCCTCTGGTGATACCATCGTAGTCGCGATCATTGATGACGGCCTCGATTACAACCATGAAGATATTGCTGCAAATGCATGGATCAATTATCATGAAATTGATGGTAATA
>DATHZY010000094.1:0-2449 GCA_035458325.1 Saprospiraceae bacterium
GACGAAATAACACGCTGGTTCTTCAACGAATCAATGTTACATCCCCGTGCGCTGACATGATACTTCCATCTGCCATCGTAAACGTAATCAGATAGACATAAATGCCGGCGAGTGCAGTACCATGTGAGGTATTGCCATCCCATAAGATCACAGTCTCATCATTCATCAAGGAAGAGGTGCGGGCAATCATGCCACCCCATCGGTCAAATATCAGCACTTCATCAATAGATGAAATATTCATAGGATCAGTGGTCGCTGAAAAGTAATCATTGATATCATCGCCATTGGGCGAAAAAACATTCGGCACATAGATGATGGGGGTGCGGTCAACACGAATGGTAACAGAATCAATATCGGTGCAACCCTGTTCAGTCACCGCTTCGATTACATAAGTCTCATCATTCACGGGTGTAACGGTGGTAGAAAGACAGAGAGGACAATCCATGTTATCCGCGGGGGTCCACGAAGCTCCGGAAGCGGGCATATTAGTCTGGGTCGTCAGCATAACGGAATGGCCCAGCAGGATCAGCGTATCTTCAATAGTAGAAATGTCAAACCGTGGACCATCCTCTACAATCACAGTTCCTTCATCAAAACAACCATATTCATTTTCTATTCGTGCCGTATACGTTCCTGCCGGAGCATTGATCAGGGTATTGGGTGGTGGTATGATACTGTCATTAATGATAAAAATAAAGGGAGGCCTTGTACCTGAAACGGAAGCCAGAAAAATAGTGCCGTCATCAGCACCTTCACATGAGGCCGCACTTGAACCAAAATCTGCAATGATCGGAGGATCTGGAAATACCACCAGGTCCAGCGTCACTAATGAATCACATCCATTGGAAGCGGTCAGTAATGCCTGATATATCCCTGTTTCTCCATATTCAATTCCACCCAGCTCAACCGTCACGCCTTCACATACTGAATCCCTGATCATGAATGTGACAGGTACCACCTCCACCAGAATTTCGTCCGATACAATCCGGCATTTAGGGTTATTGATACTAGAGAGAGCATTGCTGTAGAGGTATCTGAAAAAATAACTTCCGGCGGCTAACTGGCCTACCTGGTATGTTCTTTCAGTCGCGCCTGGAATATCATTCCAGATAAGGCCATTATTGGTACTCAACTGCCATTGAAGTGCGCCGGTATCAGCGTCAATGACTGCTGTGAGGATCGGGAAAAGAGAATTTTCACAGATTTTCCCTGCAGGTTCGATGGTAATGGATGAAGTTGGGCCACAAGCCTTGAAACTGATGTTATCCAACGCCAGATCATTGCCGGTACCACCGGGTGCATTATTCCTCAGCGATAATTTGACTGAAAATTGTCCCGGGCCGGTAGTAAATGTAAACCCGTATGTGTGCCAGTCCTCATCCTGTGGGATCTGGCCTGAGGAATAGGACAGGACATCATCGAGCAGGAAACTCACATTGGGTAGAATGTGACCGGTGGTGCCAGTCCTGATCAGGTTGATCACATCTGCGGTAAACTCATACAAGGTATTTTCACACAGGTTGTCTATCACCTGTTCATAAAAGATACCCGGAGCAAAGGAGGCATTGACTACCATCATGTAGCCATTGGGATTGACATCATTGTCTCCGATCCTTTGCCACGTTGGGTATACAAAGGACCAGGCATTGATATTATTTGTCAGGGTGTATTCGCCATCATCGGGCGGCACCTGGGTGGTGTACTGGAACCCCGGAGCGAGGCCAGGATTGGCCTGCACCACATTGGCCATGCCCGACCCAAAATCACCTGCCGTAAAATTATTATCCCCGAGATTGCCGCTGCATAACGCAGTCTGAGCGACCAGGAAGGTGGATGGACCAAAAAACAGCACATACACCACCAGGCTGAAAAGCGCCTTTATACCTTGCCTCTTTAAGCTCATGACCCTGCAAATTACTAAAGCGAATGCCGATCCGGGTAGAAATTCAGGTTTATCGGTTTACTTTGCTATCGAAAACAACGCCCTTATGGTAAGGTTTCATCTAGAGACAGAAATCAATAAACCCCTTGAAGAAGTGACGAGGTTGTTTAGCAACCGTGACCTGCTTCCAAAATGGCAGCCCGGGCTCCTGAGCAGCGAACAGATCGAAAGCTACCCTTATCCGAAATATAAACTGATGCTTTCCTTTGGCCGGAGGAAGATGGTGATGATGGAGACGATTGTAAGAAATGAGTTGCCCACTCTTTTTGAAGGCACCTATGAAATGAAAGGTGTTTTCAACAAAAACATAAACACCTTTACATCCGCAGGACCCCAAAAGACGCGCTGGGTATGTGAATCCGAATTCAGGTTTACAGGGCTGATGAAGCTGATTGCTTTCTTTATGAGGAGTGGATTCAGGGAACAATCCAGGGTGATCATGGCTAATTTTAAAAGGTTTGCCGAAAAACAAAAATAAGTGAGCAGTTGGCAGTCTTCAGTCCGCAG
>DATHZY010000095.1:0-2621 GCA_035458325.1 Saprospiraceae bacterium
ATTAATCATTCAAAATTTTTCCATCCATGTTCCAGGGTTTTTACTGGGTTCGTCATTTTCGGGTTTGCCGCATAATAGGTTTTAATGCGGCGTCGGAGGCAAGAAGTTACCCAATTGAAATTACTTCTTTGTACAACCGCACTGGGCGAATCACGATACGATCAAATGCAAGGTGCGGAGTGGAATCCTGAACGACCTCTGACTTATAACTTGCCAGCGCCGCGATATCGATATTTGCCTATGGAAAATGAGCGCTAACGCCATAGCCGTTATCAAAATTAACAAGGGCGGAAGGCCGGTTTGACGTCGAGGGTTTTAGCTTCCGCCTTAGCCAGGGCCTGTTCAGGCCATGAAGAGATGCGTGTAATAGCAGAGAAGAAACCTGTAGTCCTTCGATTTGAATACAAGCGGAGGTGCAGGTAAGGCAGCTTTTAAAAACATCAACAAAAGGGGAATTTATGTCCAAGACTATTACAAATAATTTTTCAGCCAGAGCCTTTTTTCTCATCCTATGTATGACCTGTGCCTTTGCATTTTCCGCTTGCGCGAGTGATTCGAATAGCCGATCGGTGGGAAGAACTGTTGATGATGC
Source organism: Saprospiraceae bacterium (assembly GCA_035458325.1). Taxonomy (GTDB): domain Bacteria; phylum Bacteroidota; class Bacteroidia; order Chitinophagales; family Saprospiraceae; genus Opimibacter. Next base: position 593 of record DATHZY010000095.1, read on the forward strand.
CTGGATCAGTTCAAAGGTGAAATCCACTTTACTGGCCGATACTATGATCAATGGGATGGCCGTTGAGGTGGAGACGTACCGGGGTAAAGTAATGTTGAGCGGATTTGTGGATACAGAAGATCAAATACAAAGGGCAGTGAAACTTACGAAAGATATTGAAGGAGTTAAACAGGTAGTCAATAAAATGGTGGTTAAATCTGACGCAATAGAAAGCGGAACAATGGATCAAAGCCGCACATCGGGGAGTGGCACATTTGAGGAACCGGCCACAACTCCATCACAAAGCGGAATACAGTAAAATGCTACCGGCCCTTGGCGAATAGTCACCAAGGGCCGGTGCCTAAAATACCACTTTAATGCCGTAGTTTCTTCAATCGTGAATTTGGCATCTTGATACTCCAATTAAAAAAGAGATCCATTAAAACGGCCCAGTGCTTTAACCAATCTGGCCGAACAATAATATTATTGTTTTCGGACAATCCATAGGGAAAAGAGTGACGCGTTATTTCTCTTTGCCTTTCTTGATTAACTCCTGAGCTTTTTCACGATCTTCACCGTCCTCCGCGGGTGGTTGAGCTTGGGGCTGATGGGATTCATACGATAAAACTGCGAACATGGGGAAATGGTCGGATCCAAAATATGGTAAACGTTTTAACTCCACCAACCGAAATGAGGAAGAATGAAACACGTGGTCCACGGGAAACCGCAAAATCGGATACCTGGCGTGGAAGGTATTGTAGAATCCTCGGCCCAGTCTTGGATCCACTAATCTGCTAATCCTCTGAAACAAACTTGTGGTGTACGACCAGGCCACATCATTCATATCTCCTGCGACCACCACTGGTCTGTTGGTATGTTCTACCTCCCGCCCCACAGTCAATAATTCCGCATCCCGCTCTTCGGAATCCTGCCCCACATGAGGAGGGCGAGGATGCAACCCATAGAAGTCAATAACTACCCCCATCGGGAGTTCGAGTTCTGTAAAAATGGAAGGGATTGAATCTTCAATTAAAAAGCGGACTGCAGGGTTGCGGAGTTTTAATCGTGAATACAGGAGCATGCCATAGGTGTTTTCCTGCGGTCTTTTGATAGTGTAAGGATAGGAGGATTCCAGGCCTCTTAACTGCCTTTCCCACCATTGATCCGGTTCGGTGACAAGCACCACATCAGGAGAGAATGCATACACAAGGTCTAAAAAGGCTGAGGCATTCCGATTGTTCATATACACATTGGCGACAACAATACTCAGCAAGGCCTCACTGCGCGGGTTTTTGCTATCCAATGCCTGTATTGGAGCAAACATTGTGTAAAAATAAATCCGGTGTCCCTGATAGACAAGACATCCGATAAGCGGAATCAGCACCCACTGCCATAATGTGTTCTCTGAAGAGAATCCCAGGTATCCCAACCCCAAGGCGACAGCCGCACCAATGGTAAGGATCTGAACTCGAGGAAAATCGAAAATACGAACCCACCACTCGCCAACCCGAAAAAGGGGGATGAGGGTGGCCGCAATGATCAGCAAAGCTAGGAAGGCCAGAATAGGAAGAAGTACGTCCACCATGCTACACACATATCCCCATCACCACACTGCTGAAGGGCGAAATGTTAAGACCGTGCCATTCAACCCACGCCTGAAGGTATTGGAGGTATTTTAAGAAAGCAGAATGCTTAGCAGACATGACTGCCCGCAATCGTAGAAAAAGCTCATCCGCCGATTTGGCAGGTCAATTGAAATTCAACATCGTTTATATGTGTCTACCTGCAAGCGGGACCCGAATCCAATAGATAAATGGCGGAAAGATGTGAGAAAAAATCCAACCTGCGCTCGATGAGCGTCAATCGGGAATACGTTGCCTCCACCGCGAAACACAACCGGAGGATTGAAGATCACGCCTGGGAGCCGCCCAAGTCGACAGCTCCGCACCCGTCCTGTCCTGATTCTCCTCCATCTCATTCAGAAAAAATGATCCGCTGTGGAGTGTCTTAATCGAAAAGAGGGAGGGAGGAATCGGAAGTATGTTCGCCG
>DATHZY010000096.1:0-2672 GCA_035458325.1 Saprospiraceae bacterium
AATCCGTTAACACTATTATATACCCCATAATGAGGACCGATTCCATCTCCTTCGACGGCATTAATTGCTCCGGCATGCACGCCACCACCTGAATGCATGACGGTGTTCCAGGTACCCACCGTAGTTCCATTTCCCTCCCCTGACAGTAAATTACGAGTACCAATATGTTCTCCACTACCTCCTCCTGTCAATTCATTGGTGCTACCGATGTGATCGCTATCATTTGTACTGTTCAGCAGACTATAGAATCCATAGCGGTCACCTACTGATGCACCACCGTGCACCATATGCACACCATATTTACTACCTGTTGTGGCCGAGGTATCAATGATGCTTATGTTTCTTTCACCCTGACCCTTGATGTGCAGCCCATAAAGCGGAGAGCTTATACCCATCCCGATTTTGCCATCATGCGTGATGATCATTCTTTCTGTCCCTGCAGTCGTCATGTGTATTTTGTCCTCATCAGGGTTTTGCTCTACAGTGATATAGGTATCGCCGTCGATATCTTCCAGTTTCACACCGGATGCATGGTGCCAGGTCGTGCCATTGTAGATATAGATTCCTTCAGGAGCACAGTCTGTGCAATAAACCAAAAGCCCTTCTGCCGGAGCGATGATAGCATCACGAAAAGTGGATGTCATTCTGGGAGGTAAAAACCCTTTCTGCATACTTTTCAATTCCAGGATCGCACTGGAATCGGGGGCAACGGTACCGATACCAACTTTTCCTTCATCCGGTACTGCCGTGTAATATACCGTCATGATCCAGGTGAAGTTGTTTACTTTATTATAGGTCGCATTGCAACCACTTCCCTGTGAAGTTCGCCAGGCACGCATCTCAAATACCAATGTGGTATTAGCAGGATAGACACCATTCGCTATGCTGACTCCGTTGCGATCATAGGCCTGTATGCCACCTGAGTCACCTGTGCCCTGATAAACATTGGCTTCTGCCATATTCGAATTCTGGCAATAGATATGTGAGCGCTGGTGACTTTTCCATCCGCCACCCTGCGCTGTCATGCTGTACTCAATATCTACACCTGTCACTTCCCAAAGGTTGCCACCCGGGAGCGTAAATTCGAGGGTCGTCAGTGGGCCATTACATGCAGGATCAAACGAGGTAAGGTTTGTGGAAATGTCGCTATCCTCATACGTCAAGGTCATCGATTGACTCCATGATTCAACAGGGAGGAGGACCACAAGAGCAAGTAAATATTTCATAGACCAATTGTTTACTGACAAGGCTTCAAGTGGCTTTGAAATGACGGCATGGAAACATATGAATCAAGTTATTCATGGAGTCCCTCGATGCAGTGGAGATTTCATCACCAAAAGGATGCAAGATGGATCGGCATACCTACAAGCCAATGCCATCTAGTCCAGAACAAGTTCTGTCTATGTATTTATGATTGGGAGCAATATTGAGTGAAATGCTCGCCTGTTGCGGAAACGGTAGAAAAAGGGGGGTTATCAGTGATTGCCGGGGGGCCGGATTTTATCAGGCCATCGTCGTTTTACTCAGTTCAATTGTGCCCCTCATATACAATACAGCCTTTCCACTGATGAGTACCCGCTCTCCACGTAATGCACATTTAAGAAAACCTCCCCTGGCAGACAATTGTCGTGCTGTAAGATCCGTTTTTCCAAGTTGCTGAGACCAATAAGGTGTGAGGGTGCAATGTGAAGATCCGGTCACCGGATCCTCAGGTATGGCATATGCCGGTGCAAAAAATCTTGACACAAAATCAACATCATCACCCGGCGCGGTAACGATCAAACCACAATGCCCGAGCTCAAGAATTGCCAATTGGTCAAATGTGCTGTTGAGGACGGCTGGCTGATCTTCCAGGACGATCATAAAATCGCGCGTACCCCGGTATGCCTCCTTGATCGTTGCAGTAGTACAATTTTTCAGTGCTTCAGTTATCTCTATCGGATGATGATGGTCCACAGGAAAATCAAGTGTGAGCCAATCACCATTCTTGGTTACTGTAAGGATTCCGCTCCTCGATTGAAACCTGATCGTATCATACTTGTAGCCCAACTGTGTATACATCACAAAGGCCGTAGCCAGGGTTGCATGACCACACAGATCAACTTCTACACCTGGTGTAAACCATCTGATTCGGAAATCATCGTCTTCCGGAACTACAAAAGCCGTTTCGGCCAGATTGTTTTCTGCAGCAATGGATTGCATGAAGGCATCCGAAGGCCAGTACTCAAGCGGCACTACGGCAGCAGGATTGCCGCCGAACAATTTATCCGTAAATGCGTCGATCTGATATAGGGTCATGGATCAAATGTAGTGAACTTCGTTGTTTACCCCTAAATCCCCTAAAGGGGACTTAAATCCATGTAGGGATTTTAAAATTGAAGTCCCCTTTAGGGGATTTAGGGGCAAAAGGAATAAGCATCTAGAACGAAACAGCAAGTGAAGTCGTAAGACAAGTGTTTGTATCCACCGCACGGCCATCCTTGACAAAGATCTCATCTTTACTGTTCAGCACCCTGCCTTCGATACGCCATACGGCATTTTCCCGAATGTGATAATCGAGGTTGAGTGAATAGCCTGAAGTCTGAAATCCATTTTCTGTTCCGGTCGGGATAATAACCCCATTGACATCTGAATAAAATTCTCCCCTGCCAGTGACAGACCAACGATCATCA
>DATHZY010000097.1:0-6239 GCA_035458325.1 Saprospiraceae bacterium
AAAATACTCACCGATTCTATCATCGCTGCATTACGTGCACAACCGGACAAGGAAATTACCAGCATACTAGTCAAGTTCAAAACAAGGACAAATATCCAATCCCTCAACCTCTTGCGCAACATCAATGCCAACACTGGTCTCATGGCCGCATCTCCCGCCATGGAGATCAACAGACTCTATTCGATGATGGGCAGCGGCACAGAAGCATTACAATACATCGCCATCCTCATCGCCATTGTTGCGGCCATCAGCATTTTCATTTCGCTCTACACCTCCCTTAAGGAACGTCGCTACGAGATGGCCTTGCTTCGTGTAGGCGGTGCAGGCCCGGGCAAATTATTCCAGATGATCATTGCAGAAGGTTTATGGATATCCATCCTCGGTCTCCTCATTGGATTACTGGCAGGGCACCTCGGAATGGAATTTGCAGGCAGCATCCTCGAAGAAGGTTACAAGTACCGCTTCACCGGCTTGCTTTGGATCCCTCAGGAATGGTGGATCATAGCAGGTGCATTGGTGATTGGACTTTTAGCTGCAGTACTTCCTGCTATACAAGGATCGCGCACTGATCTGCATCGCACATTAGCCGAAAGCTGAGGGAATAGCGAATAAAGAATATCGAACAAGGAAGTAGAAGTAGAAGTAATAAGTTGAAGTACCTAAGTTGAAAGATGAAGTAAAGAAAAGTGAGCTTTGACTTATACTTCTTGACTTCAACTTCTGATATCGAACTTCTACATTCGCTAATAAATCAGAACTTCTGCATTTAACTTTAACTTCTACTTCTACTTCTACTTCTACTTCTGATTTCGATATTCGATATTCGATATTCGTTATTCTTTATTCAATCCGTTATCTTTAGCGTTATTGAATTAAAAAAGCACACCACATGAAACGTAAAGATTTTCTCAGAGGAATAGGACTTGCAGGCGCAGCTTCAATGCTCACCGGCAAAGTGTCTTCATCAACGCGCTCTATGGCATCGGGCCCTTTGCCTCCGAATTGTGCTCTTATACCTGCCGAAACCGCTGGTCCTTTTCCACTTGACCTGACTGAAAACCAAATGTTCTTCCGACAGGATGTACGTGAGGACAGAACAGGTGTGCTGTTGCATCAAAAGATAAAAATTATCGGTCTCGAAAACTGCCTTCCGATGCCCAATGTCAGGGTCAATATCTGGGCTTGTGATAAAGACGGACTCTATTCAGGCTATGGAGCCGAAGCAGGCAAAACATATATGCGTGGTTATCAGATCACGGATGCCAATGGCGAAGTGGAATTCATATCTATACTCCCAGGTTGGTACAACGGCCGCATCTGCCATATCCACTTCCAGGCTTATGTCAGTTCTGTGTATGCAGCTATTTCACAACTGACCTATCCGATTGCAGAAAAGAATGCCATCTATGCAGCCAATCCAACCTTGTATACGAAAGGTCTGGATCCATTGTCCTACAACAATGACGGTGTTTTCGCGGACGGTTATGCCTATCAGTTGGCCACACTCACTGAAAATCCGGATACCGGAGGATATGACTCCTATCTCGAAGTCACCATACAAGGCTCTGGTCTCACTTCCCTGGCACAAGCTGAGCCAGAGACCGGCGGACAATTTAAATTGTATCAGAATTATCCTAATCCGTATACCGATATGACCTCCATTCCATTTGATATGCTTCATTCTGGAGATGTTTTCCTGGAAATCTGGTCATTGACTGGAAAGAAAATAACTGAATTGAGTAAACATGGTCTCCATCCCGGGCGGCATTCATTTGATATCGACCTTGTATCCCTGGGTCTGCCTGCCGCCACTTATGCTTACCAGCTTAGGGTGGAGAATAACGCAGGTGTCCACAGGCAAACTAAAATAATGACCCGTGGATAATCCACAGAAAGGCATTTAAGCATTTCACGATAAAGGCATAGAGGCGCTGGAACATTATCGTTGTTCACTCGTTTACTGTCTTTTAATAACGCGGCAAACAAAGGGTTTGCGCAAAAAACCTATATTTGCCATTATCGTATGGCCCGGAGACACCTTCTCATACCAATCTTAGCCCTGATTGCCTGCCTTTTGGTGAGGGATGTCGTCGCATGCCTCAACTATATCCCCGGTTATTTCGTATTCGCCGAAATACTTGAAGAAGAATGTTCCAATAAAAGCGAGAAAGAAGGGAAAAAGGAAATGGATGAATCCAAGATCCACCTTTATCTCAGTACGCCTGCAGATATGCTTGTCGTTACTCCCTCCATTGCGATCAGGGACGGATTGAAAAACACTTCATTACCCTTCGAGATTCTATATCCACCGCCCAACCAGGCCTAATCTTCACAGCGTTTATAGTAACATTCAATCCTGAATGTTAATCGCCGTATGATCCATGCAGCACTGCTGCACGCATCATGGCGTCCGCTGGCTATTCCACATTTCAATTTTTTTATCGCTTTTTTCAACATACAGAAGAATGGAAGAATCCTATAGTAGAATATTTGAAGGCAACCGCAAGTGGGTTGAAGATATGAATGAGCAGGATCCTGCTTTTTTCGCCAAGCTGGCAAAGGGACAAAAGCCCCCCTTGTTGTGGATCGGTTGCTCCGATAGCCGCGTTCCTGCTAATGAAATTACAGGAATGCCTCCCGGCGAGGTTTTCGTACATCGCAATATCGCTAACATGGTCGTACATACCGATATGAGTATGCTAAGCGTACTCGACTATGCGGTCAATGTTCTGGAAGTAAAACATGTCATTGTCTGCGGCCACTATGGTTGTGGTGGTGTATTGGCAGCGATGGGCAACACACAAGTAGGCCTGATTGATAACTGGTTAAGACATATTAAGGATGTATATCGATTACATTCTGCCGAACTGGATGGCATATCAGATGTTGTTGCGCGCGGAAGACGATTGGTGGAGCTCAATGTGATCGAACAGGTATATGATCTCTGTAAGACCTCCATCATCCAGAACGCATGGACAAAAAGCAAACGTCCGTATGTGCATGGGGTCGTGTATGACCTCAACAACGGCTTGCTGGTCGATCTCAATTGTACCGTGCGTGACAATAGTGAGATGGCCGACATCTATGTGTTTGACGATGGCGCAATCGTGTGATCGGTGTTTATTTCTAAATCCTTAAATGAAAACAAATGAATCAGGATACAACTTTAAAGCGAATTCTCTTTTTTCTCACGCCGATCGATGGCCGGTATGAAGATCTGAAGAAAGGAAATGTAGCCAGGAATATTTTTAAAGACCTCACAGCAGGTCTCATCGTGGCCATGGTAGCCATTCCGCTGGCCATGGGCTTTGCGATGGCTTCCGGATTGCGACCAGAGCAAGGTATTGTCGGAGGGGCTGTGGCAGGATTGATGGGCGCATTGTTTGGCGGCTCAAAATATCAGGTATATGGCCCTACCGCCGCCTTTATTCCTGTGATTGCAGGATTGATGGCTACATACAATCATACATTTCTTGTGTTAGTCTCATTAGTTGCCGGGGTGATGTTAATGTTGTCCGGCGTTTTACGCATGGGTAAGATCGTTGAAAAAGTACCCCATTCCATCGTGGTAGGCTTCACGATTGGGATTGCCATTGTGATTGCCTTTTCCCAGGTCGGAGAGGTGTTCGGGCTCAAGGTGAAAGTAGGATATGGGATTGTCGATCAGCTGAAGGTGCTGGTCAATTACATCGGACAGGCAAACTTGTATGCTGTTGCGTTGGCCCTGATCACCTTTATTTTCTGCAAGTTTTTTATCAAGGTCTCTCCTTTCATTCCCGGACCACTGATTGCCCTTGCTTTTGGCCTGATTGCTGCCAAGACTTTTTGGGCAGGTAAGGGACTCGTGCTGATCATGGACAAGTATGGAGCGATCCCAACTGACTTTTCAGTGATCACATTTCCTGCGTTGCCTGATTTGGTGACGGCCAAGGTACTCTTTGATATCGTTTATTTTGCGGGTGCCATTTTTATTGTTGCATCGATTGAGAGTCTACTCTGTTCACGGATGGCTGATCGTCTTGCCGGTAATAAAGGCATGCCGTACAATCCGAATAAGGAGCTCTGGGGACAAGGTATCGTCAATATCGTGACCCCTCTGTTGAATGGATTCCCGCATACAGGCGCACTCGCGCGAACGGCTGTGAATATCAAGCTCGGTGCCGTTTCTCCACTCGCCGGGATTGCAAAATTTGCATTCAAACTCTTGTTGGCTTTTTACCTGGCTACGCAACTTGAGCAAGTACCCATGGCCTGTATTGGTGGTATATTGTTGTATGTCGCCAGCGGGATGGTCAAGAAAGGAGAGGTGAAGGAAGTACTGGGCATGAATAAGTTTCATATTTTCCTAATGCTCTATACCGGGCTGATGGTACCCCTGACTGGTTTTATGACAGCGGTAGTCACAGCGATCCTGATTTATGTCATTGGATACAGGTGGTTTGATACCCCGCATGATCATCCGGAGACCCACCTCACCCATGATCCTCATGAAAAGGAGCTGGAGGATGTGATAGAGCATAAAAACCGATAAGCTGGGTACACCATTTATTTCGATTGGGCTGCAGTAGGCAGTATCCATCAATTGGTGTATATTATTCGTAATTAATAAAAAGACTTCATGAAAAATACAATCCTGTTACTGACGGATTTTTCGCAAAACGCGCGCAATGCGATCTATTATGCCCTGAGCGCATTTCATCCGGAAGATTATCAATATATCCTGCTCCATTGTTATCCACGTATTCATACCACAGCGGATGTGAACATATCACTCAGTGAAAAAATGCGGCAGGAATCCTATGCATCCCTGGAAGCAGAAGCTAATGTCATCCGTAACCATACGGGCCTCTCGATCCAATTTGAAAAGATGGCCTACCTCGGTTTTCTCAACGAGGCGGTCAATTATGTCGCTAAAGAAAAGCATCCCGACCTGGTGGTGATGGGCACAAAAGGAGAGACGGGCCTCCCGGCTATTCTACTGGGAAGTCATGCCTCCTCGCTCATCAAGGCAACCAATATTCCATTGCTCATCGTGCCGGAAGATGCTCAGTTTAAGGGCTTGCACGAAATTGTTCTGGCCGCTGATATGAAAACACTTGCCAAACCCGAGCACCTGGAGCCCTTGTCCGAATTAGCTGACCTGTTCGATAGCACCCTCACCGTCGTCAATGTCATTAAGGATAACACCCAGGACACAGTTGACGATAGCGAGGAGACTGCCATATTGAAGAAGCAGTTTCCTGAACACAAACTCAATTTCAGGCACATTCATGATCACAGTGTGGAGCACGGTATCGCTCAATACGTCCATGACCATCCCTGTGATTTATTGGTAGTGGTCGAGCGCAGCCGCAGTTTTATTGTTGACCTGTTCCACAAGAGTGTCAGCAAGAATCTGGCCTTGCATGCGGAAACACCCCTGTTGATTCTCCATGATTAGTGTAAGTTAGCAGGGAGAAGTTAGAAGCTAGCAGTGATGGTTGAAACTAATTAGCGAAAATTGGCGTGAATTAGCGGCGGAAATACAATGGGTAGTGCGCAGTTAACAGTTTACACCAATTTGTTTCATACGCGAATAAAAAGGGTAGAGACGAGATTAATCGCGTCTCAACCCTTTTTTATTTTCCTGCATTACCGATTACCGATTACCGATTACCGAATACTGATTACTGAATACCGCTTACTGCTTACTGCCAACTGCTAACTGAAGACTGAGAACTGCCCACTGCTAACTGCTAACTTCTCACTGCTAACTTCTCACTGCTAACTTCTCACTGCTAACTTCTAGCTACGCCCTGGCACTGCGCCATTACGCTGCATCGCATTCGTCATCTCCTCAGTGCGATGCTGCTTGAAGACCTGAAACCTTGAAGGTAATTCCTTCACCGGCCAGTTGTTATTGGACATATCGATATCTGCAGTTTCTTTATAAGGATCAATGACGATGCCCGTCACTTCCTTGTTTTTCACAAAGACTCTTCTGAACTTGGTTTCATTCTTACGCCATATTTCTACCGGGACCTTTTCAACTTCCTTGGTGCCATCCGCAAAGGTCCATTCGATAATCACCGGCATGACCAGGCCACCCTTGTTGCTGAAGAAGAGTTCGTAATAGTTGTTATTACCAAATTTTTCCTGCTTTTCTTTTTCTGTAAAGGTCTCATCATAGAGCCATGTGGTGGAGGTGATCACACTGTCGGGACCTTCCCACGGCTTGTAGCTGACATAAAAGTCCCGAA
>DATHZY010000098.1:0-10628 GCA_035458325.1 Saprospiraceae bacterium
ACCCATGACCAGATCATGGTCATTCCGAATGGGGTAGATCCGGATTTCAAACCAAAGAACAATACGCATGTACCTGCGCATGACCTTGTCTTTGTGGGCAACCTTGGCTATGGTCCCAATACCTCCGCAGCACAATATCTAGTCGGTAAGCTCATGCCCGAACTGGAAAGGCGCGGGGTGCATTTAAAACTATTGCTGGCAGGAGCCCGGCCCGGACGGAAAATACTCCAATTGAATCACAATAAGGGAGTCACGGTGAGGGGATGGGTGGAGGACATACGCGATGCCTATGCAGATGGTCGTATCTTTGTCGCGCCCATGTTTTCAGGGCTGGGGTTACAGAATAAAATCCTCGAGGCGATGGCGATGGGGTTACCTTGCGTGACTACCTCAATGGTCAATAATGCGATTGGAGCAACACTCAACAAGGAGATCCTTGTCGCAGATACGCTGGAGGGACTGGCGGATCATGTGCAAAGATTGCTGAAGGATGAAAAGGAATACGAAAGAATAGCCACCGCGGCCAGGTCTTTTGTTTTGTCAAACTACCAATGGGAAGACCAGGTTGAAAAACTGGAAAAATTTATTAGTTCAAAGAATGTATACGCAGACAAATGATACAAACTGAATCAGACATCATGGAAATGACCTCACAGCTGGATTCCATCGCATCTGCCATCGAAGATATCCGATTAGGTAAGGTAGTCATCGTCGTCGATGATGAAGATCGTGAGAATGAAGGCGATTTCATTTGTGCCGCGCAATGTGTGACGCCGGAGATCATCAACTTTATGGCGACGCATGGAAGAGGACTCATCTGCGCGCCACTGAATGAAAAGAGGGTAGAGGAATTGAAATTGCAGATGATGGTCAAGGACAATACTGCGTTGCATGAAACTGCCTTTACGGTTTCCATTGACCTGATTGGGCATGGTTGCACCACCGGAATTTCAGCGCAAGATCGGGCTACGGGCATCCGATCGTTAGTGGATCCAGACATCAAGGCTGAAGACTACGCCAGGCCGGGGCACATCTTTCCCTTAAAAGCAAAGACAGGCGGTGTGTTACGCAGAAGCGGACATACGGAGGCCGCTATTGATCTCGCACGTATGGCTGGGTTTTATCCTGCGGGTGTACTTGTTGAAATTCTCAACCAGGATGGCACAATGGCCAGGTTGCCACAGCTGATTGAAATTGCCAAAAAGCATGACCTCAAGATCATTTCTATCCAGGACCTGATTGCCTTCCGGATGGATCGGGAACGGATTGTAGAGCGGATGCCTTCTTATCAGATTAATTCCAGATTTGGAGAATGGGAGGTAGTTCCCTTCAGGCAGATGATTACTGATGATATCCATCTTGCTCTCGTCAAAGGCCATCCTGCTCAGCAAGATTCAACATTAGTGCGTGTACATAGCATGACCCGTACTGGAGATATGTTGGGATTGATTTTTGGAAATACAGGTAGCGAAATAGAAAGGGCTTTATCCATGATTGCTGATGAAGGCAACGGCGTATTTCTGCTCATGCGTCACAGTGAACTCTCCGATAACGTACTGGACGTCCTTAAGTCCTTTGCCGGCCAGGATGGAGCATCTATGTCAGAACAAAGAGACATCGGTGTCGGGGCTCAGATCCTCAGAGAGCTCGGCATTTCGAAAATGAAACTCATGTCAAATAATACCATATCCCGTGTAGGGCTTATTGGATTTGGACTTGAGATCGTAGAGAATGTAAAGTTGTGAGTTGTGAGTTGTGAGTTGTGAGTTGTGAGTGGTGAGTATGTTTTAAGTTCTAACTTTTCATTTTTCACTTTTCACTTTTCACTCTTCACTTTTCACTTAAAAAGTGGGGCACATTGACTCTTCATTGTCATACAAGCCTGTAAAACTGATAGACAATTCGAAAGCGCCTCTGCCGGGTGATTGTGAGCTGAGACTAGAGGTGGTGATGTCATGACTGAGACCAATCAGCAAACCTTCTACTTCATACGCAGCCATCAGATATAATGCTGATGGTTTTAACCCTCCGGAAAAAGTTTGATTCAGACGTACACCCCCTCCGAGATGGAAAGCCTGGTTATCATAATTCGTGATATCGAATTTGACAAGTGCGGCGGCTGAAAGCATTTGATGCGGGCCTTCCGATTGCCACATCAGACGTGGGAGCACGGAAACGTATTCGTTGGACGCCAGTTCCATGGAAAGGAAGGCAGTAAACTTGCGATAAATATTAGCCTCCGGGTATTCGATGTCCTGTTCGATCGAATGTGAATAGAAAGAGATTGAACTACCGGGTATATGATCAACAGACAATCCAAAAGAAAGGCTTGAGTAGTCACCCATTCCTGTCATATAACTTACCCCCAACCCAAGGTCCATGAAGGCAAAATTGTTAGAGGGGAGGATCTCTGCGGTGCCCAGCGAGTATTGATCCAGTCCGTTGAATTGATCATTAAAATATATTTCTTCGTAATTGACATTACGCTGGGCTATGCCGAAATTTAAACCGGCGGATAGGTATTGCTTCCGGTCTGCGTTGAGCGCTTTGTGATAACTCCCATAGAGCGATAGGATATTCTGGTTGACATTGAAGATCGCAGTACGATCAGCGATCAGGGAAAATCCCGCACCGAAATAATCATCGCTATGCTCCTGTACAATCTTGATATCCCCATACAGGCCCATCGTTGTGAAGGGGCTTTCGATAATGCTTCGCCATTGGTCCCGGTATGCAACCGTGACACGGTACCGGCCATCAATCGCTCCTGAAAACGCCGGGTTGAGATCAACAGGGTGCGCAAAGGATTGGGTGAAAAGCTTATCCTGCGCTACTGTCTCATGTGAGCAGCAGAATACAAATGCGACGTATAGGAAAAAATGGAAAAGGTGCTTCATAACTTAGATCATTTGGAGGATATCATACTTAGTGAGTATGTGGACATTCCCCGCCTTATCTTTTGCCATGACCGCAGGAATTTTCTTGGTGATGTATTTATTGAGTTTGCTGACCGGCAGATCTTCATCGACCATCGGTAAGGGCTCATCCATGATTTCAGACACCGGTTTTTCCGTATGGCTGAGTGGATTTTCAAGGATATAGGTCAGTACGGCGTTTTCAGAAAGGGATCCCACAATCTCGTTTTCTTTCATAACGGGCATTTGGGAAATATCGTATTCCTTCATGAGCTGGAGTGCCTGCCTCACTTTGTCATCGGCACCTACGGTGATGAGCTTTTGATTGGCGTGGGCCTTGATCAGGTCTCTGACCATCAGTTCTTTATCAAGGAATCCCCGCTCACGCATCCAGTCGTCGTTGTAGATTTTGCCTACATATCGGCTGCCATGGTCGTGGAAAATAACTACGACTACGTCATCTTCCGTGAGTCTGTCTTTGAGTTGCAATAGTCCCGCAAGAGCACTTCCGGCGGAATAACCAAGCAATAAACCTTCTTCCCTCGCCAGTCGCCTGGCAGCCAGGGCGGCATCTCCATCCGCTACTTTCTCGAAATGGTCGATCAATTTGAAATCGACATTGGCTGGCAGGATGTCCTCGCCGATACCTTCGGTGATATAAGGGTAGATTTCCTTTTCATCGAAGATGCCGGTCTCATGATATTTCTTGAATACACTACCGTACGTATCAATACCCCAAATTTTAATGTCAGGGTTTTTTTCTTTCAGATATTTCGCAGTACCCGATACTGTACCACCGGTACCAACGCCAACTACCAGATGGGTGATCTTGCCATCTGTCTGGTCCCAGATTTCCGGACCAGTGGTCAGGTAATGGGCTTTGGTGTTTGACAGATTATCATATTGATTAGCCCAATATGAATTGGGGAGTTGCTTGCTCAAGCGTTCGGCCACGGAGTAATATGAGCGTGGATCTTTTGGTTCTACATTGGTAGGGCAGACAATTACTTCAGCTCCGAGAGCCTTGAGCATATCTATCTTTTCCTTGCTCTGTTTATCGCTGGTGGTAAAAATGCACTTGTATCCCCTGACCGCGGCGACCAGGGCAATTCCCATTCCGGTGTTACCGGAGGTGCATTCAATGATGGTGCCTCCTGGTTTGAGCAGGCCATTGGCTTCTGCATCATTGATCATTTGCACCGCCATCCTATCCTTGATTGAGTGGCCAGGATTGAAGGTTTCGACCTTGGCCAGTACCAGGGCCTTGACCTCAGAGACTACCTTGTTGAGACGGATCATAGGCGTATTGCCTATTGTTTCCAGCACATTATTGCTAACTTTCATCGGGGGCAAAGATGCGAAAAATAGGCCTACTCCACGAAGCGCCACCGCGCAAAGAATTGCTGGTCAAGCACCCCAAGCGCTCTCGCCACAGAAGGAGAAACCACCAGTCCAACCTGGGACTGGTATAAACCGGGAGGAATATTCCCTGCAACCTTGGCTGTCAGGGTCCTGTGCAGCATGGGATTAGTTACTTCCATATAGGATCCAACCTTTGCGGTAGGGTGGAGAACATAATAATGGGATTGCTGACTACCCGGTTTCCAGACTGCGAGGCCTTTTTGCTCTCGGATGATTTTACCCTCGGTCTTATACTCGTCGGTAAAATCCTTGACAGTGTATTTTGAAGCTACCTCTGCGGCGGAAGCAGCGGTACCGGCTGGGCTCATTGTATTGTGACCAGGAACATACCAGCCGAGATGAATAACCTGGCCGATAGCTAATCCCTCGCTGACCCTCGGGTTAAGGGAAATGATTGTTTCAGGAGACGTACCGAGATAAACTTTTGAAATGCGGTATAAGGTTTCCTTTGGTTGAATCCGATAAAACACCGGTATACCATCGTCCGGACCCGAAGGAGGAGCATATACAAAGGCTTTAGGATAGATGGGGATATTGACCGGATAGCCAAGCGGGATGGATCCAGGATTCAGGTCCGGATTAGCATCCAGGATGGAATCAATACTGACATTATATTTTCTTGACAGGCCGTACAATGTATTGCCGGGTTCAATCTTTTCGATGATCACCAGGCCAATCGGGTCAATATGGTGGATGAACTTTTGAGCTACCTCACTGGGTGTAGGCACCTGTGACCCTGCAGAAAAGGATAGGAAAAGAAAGGTAAAGAGGAGGCCTGGCGTACGCATGATTTGGGTTTAGAGTGATACAAATGTATTACATATTAAATAAATTTGTAATATTTAATTTAAAATCGGACTTTTGCCCGACAACAAGACGAAAACTATGAGCGCATATTGTACCATGGCCATCATTCCTGCCCGGTATGGTTCCCAACGATTACCTGGCAAGCCCCTGCTTATGATCAAGGGGAAAAGCCTGATCCAGCGTGTCTGTGAAAGGGTACAGCAGGCCAAGGTGATTGATCATTTTTGTGTTGCTACCGATGATATCCTGATATACAACCATGTAAAGAAACTGGGTTATGATGTAGTCATGACCCGCTATGAACAACCTTCAGGTACTTTCCGGTGTGCGGAAGTACTAAGCCAGTTTCCGATGGTCACCCATGTGGTCAATGTACAGGGAGACGAACCGTTGATCGATCCGCAAATGATCGATTACCTCGCGACCAATATGATCGAACAGTCGGGCTTGAAAGTTGCGACACTGATACGCCGTATAGAAGATGCGGCTGAACTTTCCAATCCCAATGTGGTCAAGGTGGTGATCAACCGGAACAATGAAGCTATGTATTTCAGTCGCCAGGCTATTCCTTTTGTGCGGGATTTTCCATTGGATAGTTGGTTGGAGCATGGGGTCTATTACAAGCACATCGGTATGTACGCCTACACGTCACAAGCACTGATGGCTATTGAAAAACTTCACATGCATCCATATGAAGCACTGGAAAAACTGGAGCAACTCACCTGGCTTGCCAATGGATTGTCCATTGAATGCTTTGAAACCAATATGGAATCAATAGGAATCGATACGGAAGAAGATTTAAAGGCCGTCACTTCCATCATCTCCCAAATGGAAGATTAAATACCCATCAGATGATATCGTTAAAATGAAAAGGGTTCGCGCATGTGAGCCCTTTTTCAGGCCAAGGCTCATAGTCCGAGAAAGGCTCCATCGAAAGCAAATGGCAGGATATCCATCACATCACTGATTTCATAGACCATACCGCCACCTGCGAGCGTCAATAACAACCGGATCGGGGTATCCTGAAAACTTCTGTATTCACTCAGTACCTGGCGGCATGACCCACATGGGCTTGCAGGGGTCTTTTGATGTTGGTTGTCAACGGCAATAGCGATCGTATCAATCGGTAAACGCCCCAGGTGATGGATCATATTGTACAAGGCTACACGTTCAGCACACTGGCCAATTGGAAATGCTCCATTCTCCTGGTTTGAACCCACGATGACTTGTTGATCTGTGGTTCTGATTGCGGCACCTACCTTGAAATCAGAATAAGGTGCATAGGCTTTTGCGCATGCGTTGACAGCACTTTCTATCAATGATTGATCGGATGGTGATAAACTGGTTTTATCATCTAGCACCTGGTATGTAAAGGCGTATTCCATGAGGCTCATAGGGAATCAAGATAAGGAGATCAGGTGAAATACGTTAGGTTTCCCGGTTTGGTATCACGCTGGTTGCGGGAGCAAACAGTTCGACTATGCTCTCTGCGGCGCTTGTGCAACGGCAATTACCTATTTCAGCAATTGAAACTTGATGGGTAGTGTAAAATTGACAGCGACGGCTTTTCCATTGTGTTTGCCGGGCTTCCATGCAGGCATCAGGTTGACGACCCGCAGGGCTTCCTGGTTGAGTCCGCCACCAGGTCCTCTGACAACCGTAGCGTTTTGAATGAGGCCTTCTTTCGTTACTACAAACTGCACATAAACAGTGCCTGATATGCCCATGTCGATAGCCAGTTGAGGGAAATCAAGATGCTTTTTAAGAAAGGCATACATGGCAGCCATCCCATCCGGAAATTCTGGTTGTTGTTCTACGGCATATGAATTAAAGACAGTTGATCCTTCACCGTTTTCAACAATCGCGGATGAGTTGTCAAATTCGGCAGTGATACCTGCCTCCATGGTACCCTCCGGATTATGTATTGTCGTGCTGCCTGTCTGCACATTGACTAATTGGTCAATGTGCGGGATTTCCACTTCTATGCTTGCCTGGTCATCCGGTTTAACTATTGGTTCAACGTATTTTATCTGGCTTTTGATGGACGGGGCTGTTTTTTGCGGAACCACCACCGGGGGTTTCGCTACCGGTGCCGGTTTGCTGACGGGGTCAAGCACCACGGGCGTATTGGTGAATACAATATTATCACCTGAGGCTGATCGATCCTGGAAAAGCCTTATCACATTCGGACTGTTGATGCAACAAAGGAAAAAAAGGAAGGCAGAAACCATAGCCCTGGACATTGTGCGTTCATATTCCCGACGAATGGCAAAGGCACCATAGGCCTTATTTCTGTTTTCAAACACGATGTCATTCATTTCCCGGTCGAACAAAATTGAAGTTTTCATGTGGTAGCGATTTAAATGGTTATGAACTACACATATGATGCATCCGGCTCCGTTATTTCATACGAATCCCTGGGTATAATGTATGGTTAAAGAAAATTGTCATTGTTTCTCTCAGGATTTGATCATCTTTCGCAGATCAATGACCCGGATGAAAAGCATTTATCTTCTTTTAAACGATCCAGTTCGCCAGGTACAGTTATTCATGCTGTGCAGGCATACAGGGGTTATCCTGTCTTCAATTGTCATTGCGCGTTCCCTTCCAATTGAGGAGGTTGGCGTTTTTGAAATGCTGATGCTATGCGGGTACCTGATGACTTTCTTCTGGTCAGATGCTTTACTGAAGGGGTTTCTTTCGGATGCGAAGGTGAAGGCAGATAAAATAGCCGTTTCCGCTTTTATATGGTTGTACCTGTTCGCCGGGTTAACTGCCATGATCATTCTGGTGATAGGTCAGAAAGTTTTATTGCCTCTATTTGTTGACAGATCCAGTCTCCAGGGGATTCATCTTTTTATATTGTACCAGGCATTGATTATCCCTGTCTGGATTGCTCCATTCCTGGGCTTACTGAAAGGGCAGAATGCTATCCTGTTATCGATCTATGTCCTAGTCGGTCCTGCCTTTGCGTGTTGGGCAGGATGGAGCAGTCTGCCTGAATTATCAGGAGTTCTTATCGGGTTGTTAAGCTACGCGCTTGTTGGTTTTGCCTGGGTATTGACCAATACCACCTTTGTCCGCAAGTTGCAGTTGGGTAAAATGTTGGCGACGCTATGGCCTGTCACGTGGCCATTGATGATGTACTCTGTTTCAGTTGGTATTGCCCGCAGTTTTGATGTATGGTTGGTAGCCCGCCATTTTGATGAAGCTTCTTTCGCCATTTTCAGGTACGGTGCCAGGGAATTTCCATTGGTGGTTGCATTTGCTGCCGGATTGAGTACCGTGATGATTCCCAAACTTTATTCCTCTGATGCATTAGAAGAACTCCGGACGCGATCTACGAGGTTAATGCACATTTGTTATCCCCTGGTCGCTTTTGTGATGTTATTTAGCCCCCCTTTATTTGAGTATTTCTTTGGGGTGGCTTACAAGGAGAGTGCGCTCATCTATAACATCTATTTATTGTTGACGATCACCCAATTGGTCTTCCCACAATCGATCATGACAGCCAGAGGAGAGACCAGATGGCTGTGGTATATTTCCTTAGCAGAGCTTGGTGTTAATGTTGTGGCCAGTGTAGTGTTACTTTCGTATTTTGGGCTTGCAGGCATTGCCATGGGGACCTTGATTGCCTTTGTTTTTGAAAAAGCGGTATTGATCATCTTCGTGCAGAGACGGTGGGGTATTTCTTTGGACGCGATCATTCATCCCCTGAGTTGGCTCGCTTATGCTGCACTTCTTACAGCAGCTTTTATGACATCAAAATGGATATTTGGAATATAGCAAGGGTTGCTGACCGGCTGGAGGAGGCCGATATAGCAATCGATCGTGAAGCGATGAGCCTGGCCCGATGGATATGGAGTGATATCCTGGCCTTGCCAATGCAGGCAGAACTTGAATTAAGCAATGAAAAGCAACAACTTCTAAGTGCAACATTTGACCGGCTCCTGAGTGGCGAACCAGTCCAATACATCGCGGGGTATGGTTGGTTTTACGGGCTGCAGTTTCAGGTCAATCCCCAGGTGCTGATACCCAGGCCTGAAACGGAAGAACTTGTAGAGTGGATCCTTGCAGATCACAGGACCTCTGAAAATAAGGAAATCCAAATCCTTGACATCGGTACCGGTAGCGGATGTATTGCTATTGTGTTAAAGAAGCGACTTGGAGCCCGGGCTAGCGTGACAGCCATTGATATTTCAGCGGGTGCCCTGGAAGTTGCGCGACTGAACAGCAGGCAACTCGATAGCCCGGTAGATTTTATACAACGGGATGTCATCAGTAAGGGCCTTACCGGCCTTGGGTTATTCGATATTGTGGTCAGTAATCCACCATATATCTCTAAAGAAATAGCTGGCCGGGAGATTGTCCACCGGTTGAAGTATGAACCAGAAGTGGCCCTTTATCCACCAGGTGAGGATCCCGATCTATTCTACAAAATGCTCAGTGAGCATGCAGGAGATGCCTTAAAGCCGGGTGGGTGTTGTTATCTGGAACTCAATGAATTCAGGACGCAGGAGATTGTGGAGTACTTTGACAAAAAGAAATGGACTGAGCCGGAAGTCAGAATTGACATGCAGGGAATGCCAAGAATGCTGAAAACGCAAAAAAATATGGGTTAGAACAGGCAGCGGAGTGGTGTATGCCTGTATCCTACAAATCATAACGCCAAAGTTTAGAAAAGTCTGAACGTTGCTGGTAGGATTTTATTGGATGTGCGTCAGGTGACGGATCGGAATCCCCGACCTCCAGTTTTCAGTAGCCGCAGCTTAAAAACGAACTGATCAGAGAGTTATTATCCTTTGTTAAGAAATACTCAGTTCCAGGTTCCCGGTGGTAGGTTCGTATCAGGTAATCCGTATTGAATTCTGGAGTAATCTGTTGTAAATAAATGATTTACAATTAATTAAAGAAGCAATATAAATTTCCAAAACGCTGAAAAGCAAACATAATCTCCTGCCAATTAACATTTTAACAATATATAATTTGTATATTGTGCCAGACTTTGAAAAACCGATTGGGCATAACATCTTTTTATTGGGCAAGTATTTAGACTAATCAACAATGCGAACAAGAATCCTTCTGCTATGCGTATGTGTAGTGTCTTACCTGTATAGCGTAGCGCAACCCACCAACAATCCTTGTGGTGCCGCGGAGCTTATCACCAGTCTTAATGGTTCATGTGATATGGGTAATACCCTTGATCTGGCCACTGAGGATATCGGGCCATCCGCATGTACTGTGGGAGCTAACGAGAACGTATGGTTTTATTTTGTTGCTAACGGAACCAGCGTCGAGGTTATAGTAACTCCTGGCGGTGGAATGGGCACACCTGAAATAACACTCGTACAATTTCCAACTTCTCCATGTAATGCGGCAGATGCTTTGGAGATCGAGTGCGTTACGGGTACCACAATGATCTCCGATAATGAATTGGTCGTTGGTCAGACCTACTATATCATGGTAGCTGCATCCTCAAGTCCT
>DATHZY010000099.1:0-2343 GCA_035458325.1 Saprospiraceae bacterium
TGGACAGGGATGTCATGCTGCGTTATGAACAATCACTTCTCACAGCATGTACAGCAGCAATGGAAAGTATCCCGGGCCTGAAGACCGTTGGTACTGCCCCTCATAAAGCGTCAGTCTATTCATTTATTATTGACGGATTGCATCCTTATGACATAGGCACCCTCCTCGATCAGCAAGGCATCGCAGTTCGCACCGGCCATCACTGCACACAGCCGCTGATGGAGAGATTTGGTATCCCCGGTACGGTGAGAGCTTCTTTTGCGATCTACAATACGATGGAAGAAATTGATAAACTGGTGCAGGCCACCCAAAAAGCCGTCCAAATCCTGACCTGATGCACACAGCACATTCAACGATTGATCTGGAACAGGAAAAGGTAATTGAGGAATTTTCTCAGTTTACAGATTGGTCTGATAAATATGAATACCTGATTGATCTTGGAAAGGCTTTGCCTGCCCTCGATGAAAAATATAAAACAGAATTCCACCTGGTCAAGGGATGCCAGTCTAAAGTCTGGCTGCACGCTTATGTAAAAGAGCATAAGCTATATCTGGTAGCCGACAGTGATACAGTGATTACCAAAGGTATTATTGCATTATTGATCCGGGTACTTAATGGCCAGGATATACAGGATATTGAAAAGGCAGAACTCACGTTCATTGATGCGATTGGATTAAAATCACATTTATCCCCTACCCGATCTAATGGCCTGATCAGCATGATCCAACATATCAAGTCGTATGCGCGCAATCTTTCCGTCACCAATCAATCTGAAACACCTTCAGATCCGGAGAGCCAGCAAGCCTTAATGATCCGCCAAATCAAGGAGGTTTATGATCCTGAAATCCCGGTTGATATCTGGGAGCTCGGATTGATTTATACCCTTTCGATTGACGAAAATGGAAAAGTTCAAATCACCATGACCCTGACATCACCAGCTTGCCCGGTTGCAGGTAGCCTTCCGCTTGAAGTCCAGGAGAAATTAATGCAACTGCCCTTCGTAAAGGATGTTGAACTCAGCCTGGTCTGGAATCCGGCATGGAGCAAAGACCGAATGAGTGATGAAGCCAGGATGGCCCTTGATATGTTTTAATTAAAGGACAAATGAAGATATCAGCACAGGATGAATATGGCCTTAGAATTCTGCTCCGGATCGCCAAAGCGCACCCGGAGGAAGGTTTAAGTCTGTCCCAGATTGGAGAGCTGGAAAATATTTCCCAGGCCTATGCGGCCAAATTAACCCGGTCACTGCGCATGGCAGGCTTCATCCAGAGTATGCGGGGTCACAAAGGAGGTTACATTCTGGCGTTACCCACCACAGAGATAAAAGTCAACCATGTATTAAAGGCTATGGGCGGTGTGATGTTTGACGACAAATTCTGCGACCATCATTCCGGTACGCTCTCTCTCTGCACTAATTCAATTGATTGCTCCTTGCGTTCCCTCTGGACTATGCTGCAATGGAACATGGACAAGTTACTGGATCAGGTTAGCCTTGCTGACTTACTGAAATCTGAAGTCCAGGTCAATACGAACCTAAGTATACTTTCTGAACAGATCATGGGATTGGAATCCTGACCATTTAATCTGTATCCAGCGAACAATTTCCGAAGAAAAAGAGCTGACTGGAAGGAAAATCATAAATTAAATACTCTCCTGTTAGAAGCAATGGATTACTCAGAATCTGTACATCCTGCAATTTGAGGATCCCTTCATTTTTAAAGGCCGCCCCACCATTACCCGCCAATCCACTGATGATATCCAAATGTATAAACTCAGCTTCCTGACCTGAAGCGATATCAAAAAATCCTGTAATCTGTGAGGTGAGCACTACGCGCGGATCACTGTTTGAATAAAAAACAAGATTCTTATCGATTATCAGGCGTTCTGATGTTATCGTTATCGTCGAACCGTTTAGTGAACTATGAAAACGAATGGTGTCACCTGCGGATGCACAGTCTATTGCATTTCGCAAAGTACCGGGGCCAATATCATCTGTGCTGTTAACCGTCAGATTGCAGGAATCGGTGTCAATAAAATAGTTATTGGCATCTATCTCTGCATTATTTAGCGTAATTGGAATGGTATCATTATAAATATCCGAATTCGGAACCAGGTCATTATCATTGCTTGTGTCAATGTCTTTAATTGAAAAGTAACCGGTGGGCTGTACTTCACATATTACATAGTGTCCGACAGGGACATTTGTAAAGGAAAAGCTGCCAGTCGACGAGGTCAGTTGAATAGAAATTGCCTCGCTTGTATCTGCAATGCCATCTGCATTTGCATCCGGAAAAAGACATATCGCTGCATCCGCCATTCCTTCGCCCGGATCTGGAAACT
>DATHZY010000100.1:0-4245 GCA_035458325.1 Saprospiraceae bacterium
TATCCAGGTTCCAGTCAAAGAAGAAGTAGTAATTCAGTGGCCACATGTTTTTCAGGTCCATTGATGGTTGATTCAGTCTTTCTAGAATTTCCGGGATCAGAAATGCAAAACACAACTGGAAAAACATGACAGAGGCAGTGCGGATCTGCTGGTACCTGTTGCCTTTATATTTGAGCATAAATTTTATACCAAAGAGTACAATGGCCAGGGTGTACAAGGTCCCATACACAAACCATTGGCTGGCGGGTTTCTTTTTTATCCATTGGCTCAAAGGATCGAAAAGAGCTATGAGGCCTGTGTTTCCTGCTTTAACCAGTCCAAGTGATTCCGGAAAGAAATATAAAAGGATATAGAACGCCATGAGTGTAAGGGCGAGGAACCACGCAGATGTACCGCGCGAAGTGAGAGATTTTGCACGGACAAAATTATTTTGAATGCCCGCGGCTTGTCTTCGATATTGAACTACACTAAATCCGATGACACCTGCAATGATCAGTGATAAGGAAACAATCAGTGGCAGGCTGCTGGTATGATAACTTCCGGTTGAACGGATAAGCCCAATCATCAAACCGGTATATCCAATGATCGAGCATATTTTTTGACCCAAGGTCAGCCCAGGATAGCCGGACGGTGTCAGTGACATGGATATTTCATCCTGATGAATCATATATGTGACTTTTGCCGGTCATTCAAGAATGCATGCACATGATTATACTTTCTACTTAAGCCGGGCTTGATGGTTATTCCTGTTAAGGACCGGTATGCATCTCTGACATGAAGTGCATAGTTAGGTGAAAACTCCTGATCGAAAAGGGCAAGCTCAAGGTTTGTCAGTACTGTTTCGATATTTGTATTGGTGATGATCCATTTTTCACAAACCGCTTGCCGGAACCTTATCCCCATCAGGTTGAAGCCGATGACACCTTGCTCAGTAAAGTTGATCCGTATGCTCTTTTTTCCATCAGGGTGCTGCCAGTAAACTGTTTTTTCACCTGCAGGTAAAGTGGGCTTGATGTCTCCATAGACCTGGTATTCGATATTGAAAAATTTAGCTGAGTTAAACCAGATGCCTCCATCATATTTAACTGGAGTTCCACATACGGTAGACGCCACGGCTTCCCCCATGAGTCGGCCTGTATACCATAGTGGTTCTATTGCTCTTCGGCCTGGTGAGGGGCTGCGCAATTCGGCACAATCGCCGACGGCATAGATGCCGGGGATATTGGTCTGCAGGAATTCATTTACCAGTATCCCTATATTTATTTCAATAGGCGAATCGAAAAGCCAGGATACATTTGGACGCACACCGACGGCTATGCACGCGAGTTGGCAATCGATTTCTTCCCCACTAGTGGTGATTACGGATTTAATCCGGCCTGTTTCGTCGCCATCCAGTTCCTTTATTTCTGAATCAAATCTGAGGTCAATGCCATGATTCCTGATCTCCAGGTTGACCATTTCGGATTCTTCAACAGGGAGCACCATATTGGAATAGCTGGATTCCCTGACCAGGAAAGTGACAGGTATGTGACGGCTGTAAAACATTTCAGCGAGCTCTACGCCTATCAGGCCACCTCCTGCGATAACGGCCTTCCTGAGGTTTATGCTTTTCGATTCGATATACTGGAGATCCTGTAATGAATAGAGACTGGCGACTCCGTCCAATTCAATTCCGGGTATATCAAGGCGGTTAGAGGTAGAGCCGGTGGCAAGGATTAATTTATCATATTCTAACTGATGGCCACCAGCGGTATTTACCGTTTTGTGATGGACATTAAGTGTGGTCACCCGGTCATTGATGAGGTGTATCCTGTTTTTTTTCCAGAACCAGGTTTCATAGGGCATGATGTCATTCCAGCGCATATGTCCCATATACACATACATCAATGCTGTGCGTGAAAAGAAATAATCTGATTCGGCAGAAATCACGGTAATCTGATGATCACTACGTTGGCGGATATGACGTGCTGCAGTGATTCCGGCTATGCCATTTCCGATTATGAGAATATGCATTACCGAAAATAAGGATTATAATCCGACAGGATGATTCTGATATCGCGTGTGGGAGGAATAAGGCAAAAAAAAACTCCGGTGGTTGAACACCGGAGTTTTTTTTATAATTCATTAAAAACGTAATCCCAGGGGATATTACATTTTTTCAAACTTGATTGTCTTTACAGCCTTGGATTCTGTCATTCTGACGAAATAAGTTCCTGTAGCATAATCAGCAACATTAATGGTCAGCTGGTTTGCACCCTGAACCAAAGATTGCTTGCCTAATACAGATACAATGCGGCCTGTGATGTCCATGACAGCCAGGTCAATTTCCGTATTATTTGCAGCGTTAAACTCTACATAAACTTCTGTAGAAGCTGGGTTTGGATACAATTTGGTACCGGAAATATTCTTGATATCTTCTACAGCTGTTTCCAATGTGAAATCGAAAGGAATGCTGGTACCTGCGCCGTAGCTGATATTGTCAAAGATTACACCACCATCAAGAGCAACAGAGATAGCGCCTGAAGCAATTCCAGGATCTGGAGCTGTTGAACAACTGTGTGATGCAGGATTGACAGGGCCGTTAAGCAGGCCATCACCAAAACCATCAACCAATTTCAATTCATAACATCCATCAATGGTATGTGTGAATTCCTGTGTATAGGTTTGATCACATTCGAGGGGACCGAGATCTTCACTGGATACAACGATGTTACCATCCGGATCTGTTACTGACCATGAAATTTCTTCTGGCCAGAAGTCAGTCGTGATCGTCAGCGTTGCTGTTTGAGCTGCTGTTGGCTGGATGACTTGCCATGCATAGTTATTATCCTGTGGTGATAAGTCATCAGCATTATTCGGCAGCGTTACTACCAATTCCATATCTGAAGACTGATCAACCGTAAGACCTGTCAATGATACATTAGCAGACTTAAATTCTGTCAGACTTCCGGTCCAGTCCTTAGTGCGGAGAACCTCGCCATTGACAACCAATTCAACGTGAGCTGAGGTCAGTGTATCAACACCCATGTTCTGGATCTTGGCTACAAAAGAACCTTGCTGGTACTCACCGCAGAAATAACGGGTCGTATAAGTAGCGGAAACTTTAGCATCGTTATCACCTCTGAAAGCCACGTCATAGACATAGTCGAAAGTAGGATCAAACACATTGTTGAAAAAGTAATCATTAGCCAACAACATCTGGCCACTTGGACGAACTACATACATAGTCGGCCAGTAGGTCAGGTTAAACTTCGTTGGGACCGTGTTGTCCTCCACGATGAAATAAGGAACACCTGTCACCCAGTCACCTTGTGTGTTGGAGCCAGTACCTAATAAATCATCATGGGTGGTAGCGGCATCTCCTTCGATGGAGAAAACAACGAGTTGGTCAGTGCCATCCGGGCCATAGGCATCCCAAAGATCCTTCAGGACATGATTGGTATGTAAAAAATAGCAGGGACCGCACCAGGTAGCAAAGATATCGATCAGGACAACCTTGCCACTGTCCAGGTAGTCCTGAACCACATGCACGTTGCCATTGATATCGGTGAGGGTCAAACCCGCTGGAATTTTACTGCCATCCGGTAATTGTGCCTTGACACCAAAGCTAAAGAGGAGAGAAAATAAAAGGAATGCGTACAACTTCTTCATGTTAAAATCTTTATTGTGTTGAGAATGTAAAGAGAGCTGTAAAAATATGTAATTCAAGGGATCATAGCGCCTTTTTTCTATTTAATTGCGAAAATGTTGGACGAAGGACAATTAAGTGGAATTCCCTGACCATTTCAGAAGAAAATTTTGCCGGTTCAGCTGATTTTGCAAATTATTAACGGTGCTGAATTTACCCGATACTCTTTTTTAGACAATTTTAACATGCCTGTAAATCAGTAAATTATATATTTTAATTTAAGCCAAAATTTATTTGTCAGACAATCATTTTGAATTAAATAGTTGTAAAGCAGGTTTTTATACTTTATGTTTATGTTTTATGCGTATATTTGTGTTTTAGCTTTCTGGCTTTATGTCGTGAAAATGGCATAGGCTAAGGGTGAAACCGGATATAAATTAGTTGTATATTTACAGATCAGAGTATAAATAGAAGCACATGAAAAGACTATTACTTTGTTTTTTCCTAATCCAGTCACTTGCAGGTACAACCTGGGGACAGATTTCCATTTCGGTCAATCCGAGTCCGTTTATGCTGACCGGACATCCATCGAATAATGATGTGTCTATCCATATAGA
>DATHZY010000101.1:0-6437 GCA_035458325.1 Saprospiraceae bacterium
CTCTATCTAATTTATTTACAAACTAATCTCATTATTCATTATGGCTAAAACAGCAAAGAAAGCAGCTAAGAAAGCTGTCAAGAAGGCGGTTGCTAAGAAGGCAACTAAGAAAGCAGCAGTTAAGAAAGCTGTGAAGAAAGCAGTTGTTAAGAAAGTTGCTAAGAAAGCAGTTCGCAAGGCAGTTGCTAAGAAAGCAGTTCGCAAAGCAGTTGCTAAGAAAGCAGTTCGCAAAGCAGTTGTGAAGAAAGCAATCGCTACGAAGACCGCTCTTGCCGCTAAAGCAGCTCCTTCTAAGAAAGCGCCTGCTAAGAAAGCAGCTAAAAAAGCAGCTCCTAAGAAAGCAGCTAAGAAAGCAGCTAAGAAGTAAGCTTTCTAAACCTACTTTTGCCTTAACCGGCAACGGGAACAAGGAATAATTTTTTCCACCCGAACGTACATCAAGAGAAGAATTGAGAGCGCTGATACCCTTCAGCGCTCTTTTTTTTTGCCCCTACACCAACAACGGATGCGCACTCAATTGCCTGGCTGCCTCCTCCGGTCGCTGTGTTCCGATCAATACCTTCTTCCCATTTTTCTTCACGATCTGGATTCCATAGTTGCCTCGCACATTAAAGGCCTTACCATTTCTGCCATACCGCATACCCCAACCACCATACTCCAGGATCGGTGAATATTTGCGCACATGGATCTGATCCACTTCCTCCCAGGGTATCGTCTGCTCCCTGAAATGAAATGGCTTCATCCTGTAATGAACACCCGCAGAATCTATCCTGGTGTATAACTTCAGCGAACTCAGTAACGCCATCGTCAACGTCATCGCTCCTAATCCTAGACCAACTGTCCAGAGGGCCTGGCCAGATGCAAGCAATGCTATGACCAGGATAACAAGCTCAATCCCCATCAGCAGCCAAATCCATATCTGGTCAAATGGCTGCACCTCCTCATAAATGACTTCTTCATCCCCCGGCAATTCGATACGATCCTCCTTGCGGGGTTTAAAAATAGATTCATCAAACTGGTAAGTCCTTTCACCGGACCGTCTCCGATCATCTGTTGCCATATGGATACTATTTTATTATTCTCTACTTTCGATCACCGAAAATACAAAGTCATGCCCGGACCCACGACACAGATCCAACGACAGTTTGAGAAACTGGAACAAAAGAAAAAAGTCCTGATGAACCTGATCAACTCATTGCCTGATGAAAAATACAACCAACAACCCTCATCCGGAAGTTGGTCCGTAGCCCAGGCTGCTAATCATATATTCCTGAGCGAGCAATTATCGACAGCATATATCCGCAAAAAACTTTCCTATCCCGACACCCTCCTTCCATTCCAGATAAAATCGTGGGGAAGTGTCTTCCTCATCAAACTGGTGCTTTGGTCCAATTATAAGCGGAAGGCTCCTGTCGCCATCAATATGTGGGAGCAGCAGCCTGTTCTTTCAAAGGCAGATCTGGAGCAACAGTGGAGTCAACTCCGTGCTGATATGATCTCCCTGATAGCAAAACATCAGGAAGCCTTCGGATCACATATGGTCTACAGGCACCCCTTTGCTGGCCGCATGACCATGCATCAGATGCTCATCTTCTTCAATGATCATATGGCCCACCATATGAAACAGATCAACCGGATCATCTCCAAGATTGCGTAACCCATTGTATCAACACTTATTTTCTTGTTGCAGCCGCAAGGATGATGTCCGCTATCTTTTCAGCAAGGTCATCCATATGCGCACTACTCAGGTTGATCAGGGTGACGATCGCAAGATCTTCTTCGGGATAGATGAGTAACATACTGGTTCCACCTACTGAACCACCACTATGCCCGACCCAACTCCTGCCCTTATCATCGCTTCCAATCCAGAAACCGATTCCATTGTTTGTCCTGGTTCCATAATTAGTGGTTTGGCTTCGCGTAAACTCAAGCATCGTTTCTTCTTTTAAATACCGGCTGGCCGCTAATGCCCAACCCAACTTAGCAAGATCTTCTGCGCTGCATAGATAGCCTCCGCCTGCCCATTTGTTACTATTGTCTACTACGGGCGATACCTGATGAATACTATCCCGGAATTCATAAAAGGTGACACGGGTGAAGCCCGTAGAATCTTTGGCATCAGGTTTCAGATCCGCCATCTGCAAAGGCTTACTGACCTCATCAGCTATGATCGCAGTGAAAGGTTTTTGGATTGACTTCTCCATCACAGCGCTCACCAGTGTCCAGGCATATGTTGAATAGCTGAACTTCTCGCCCGGAAGACATAGCAGCGAATCATGGATAAATACCTCCAGCGGATCTGTTACATTGTTGTAATGGATATTACTCAAGAATTCAAGGCCCCTGTAATGTCTGATCCCTGCGAGATGCCCGCTGACCTGGCGAAGAGTCAGATGGTGCAATGGATCGGGGCAGTCCTTGTAGTAAGTAGAAATGGGTACATCAAGATTGATCTCCCCACGTTCATAGAGTCTTGCCAGACCGGCAGCGGTAACCGTTTTAGAAATACTGCCTATCCTAAATAGATGCTCTTCAGGATCAACCGGGACTCCTTTTTCCAGATTTGCAAATCCATATCCTTGCGTCCAGATCTTTTTCTTTCCATCAACGACCGCTACAGCTAGTCCCGGAAAATGACCTTTCTGCACTTGTTGGGCACACAATGAATCTATCCTTCCAGCAGTCACAGCATCTAAATCCCACGACTTAAACGCCCTGGAAGATGAGCAGGAGGTGAAAGAAAAAAGAAACGCTACGGTAATCGATAACAGTACAGCCTGCCGGAAGAGGACCTTATATTTCATAGAAGAGGGTTGTGGCGAAGTTGATATATCAGCAATATAGGCATCAACCTTACTTTTCGGATCAGTTGTAACCATTTTTTCTCAATTTAGACCTTCTGTTCACTTAAAAGCAAATCCTGCCAACTATGCCGTCAATTGTCCGCTTTAAGTTATCCCTCATGATGTTCCTCGAGTTTTTTATCTGGGGAGCATGGTTTGTCACGCTAGGCACTTACTTGTCAACGGTCCTTTCATCCGATGGTGATGAGATTTCAGCCGCCTACTCTACACAATCCCTGGGTGCGATCATCGCTCCCTTTATCATCGGCCTGATTGCCGACAGGTTTTTTTCAGCGCAGCGGATATTAGGATTTCTCCATCTTGCCGGAGCCGTGTTGATGTACCTGGCCGCGCAGTCCGGAGAGTTCGCTTCCTTTTTTCCGTTTATCCTGATCTACATGATCCTCTATATGCCTACCATCGCCCTGGTCAATTCCATTTCCTTCCGGCAGATGAAAGACCCTTCGAGTGAATTTGCCAATATCCGGTTATGGGGCACAATAGGTTGGATAGTAGCAGGCCTGCTCATCGGCTATCTGTTTAAATGGGAATCGAAGGGTATGCTTCAAAGCACCTTTTATATGGCTTCCGGTGTATCTGCCTTCATGGGTTTCTTTAGTTTTTTACTTCCGGACACTCCACCAAAATATGAGGCGGGTAAAAAACCTTCGCTGCGTGAAATCCTGGGCCTCGATGCATTGCTCCTTTTCAAGGACAGGAATTTCATGGTCTTCTTTATCTCCTCCGTTTTGATTTGTATTCCACTTGCCTTCTATTACCAAAACGCCAACCTGTATCTCAACAATGCAGGCATGGCAAACGCGGCAGGCAATATGACCTTTGGCCAGGTTTCAGAAGTATTCTTCATGTTGCTTCTTCCTGTTTTCTTAAAGCGATACGGGTTGAAGACCACGCTGCTAGTGGGTATGGCTGCATGGGCGATCCGCTATGTGTTATTTGCCTATGGGGATGCCGGCACCGGCGTATGGATGCTGTTTAGCGGCATCATCCTGCATGGT
Organism: Saprospiraceae bacterium; assembly: GCA_035458325.1. GTDB lineage: Bacteria > Bacteroidota > Bacteroidia > Chitinophagales > Saprospiraceae > Opimibacter. Next base: position 3,863 of record DATHZY010000101.1, read on the forward strand.
ATCTGCTATGATTTCTTCTTCGTCTCCGGCCAGATTTACACGGATTATAAAGCCGGTGAAAAAATCAAGAGCTCTGCCCAGGGGCTGATCACCCTGGCGACCTATGGTGTCGGTATGCTCGTTGGCTTCTGGCTCGCCGGAAAAATATATGACCACTATACAGATGTCGCGGGTACACAGGATTGGAAAATGATCTGGACGATTCCGGCAGGTATTGCAGCGGTAGTCATGGTCTTTTATGCCTTGGTTTTTAAAAATGAAAAAATTAATACTTAATCTGAATTAGTCATGGATTCCTGTCAGATGCCGTTGGATGGCGTTCTCGCCGCCAACTACCGTGGTTGCTTTCGGAATACCAGAGTGAATCCTCTTTTTAAATCCTCATGGCTGGCGGCGAGAACGCCATCCAGCGGCTTTTGTACATCAAGCGGGACTTTCCTAATTATGTTTAAACGACGGAATTTAATATGAGAAACATCGCCATGCTGGGTTCCGGATTTATCGGACGCTTCTATGCTGATTCGATCCAGGGATACCGCAACCGTGATCGCATCGTCATGATCCAATCGCGAAAGGAAGAAAGTTGTCTTTCGTTTGCCCATCAATACCATGTAGCACACTGGACCACAGAAATAGAAACCGCGGTTTCGCATCCGGAGGTAGATACGGTCATCATTGCGCTGCCCAATCATCTGCATGAAGAGGCCATCATGGCCTGTATCAAATATCAAAAGCCTGTCCTCTGTACCAAGCCACTTGGTCGAAATGCAGCAGAAGCATACCGTATGCTGGAGGCTGTTGAAGCCGCGCACCTCTTCAATGGATATCTCGAAGATCTCGTCTATACCCCCAAGTTTTTAAAGTCGCAACAGGTGATTGCTGCAGGCGCGCTCGGTAAAATACTCTGGGCCAAATCCAGGGAAGCACATCCCGGACCTCACAGTGAATGGTTTTGGAATAAAGAACTTGCCGGCGGTGGCGCGATTATCGACCTCGCCTGTCATTGCATTGAAGTATCCAGGTCCTTCATTGGAAAAGATATCCGGCCTGTTGAAGTCATGTGCTGGGCCGATACGCAGGTCAAACCCATCGATGCCGAAGATCATGCCATCGGATTGGTCCGATATGAAAGCGGTGCAATCGGTCAGTTTGAAGTGAGCTGGACTTTTCGCGGAGGCCTTGATCTCCGGGACGAAGTCATGGGAAGTGAAGGCACGATCTGGAGTAATGGATTTATGCGGACGGGGCTGGAAGTATTCACCAGTGGCAAAGGAACGGGATACATGGCCGAGAAAGCTGAGACTGACCAGGGCTGGACTTTTCCCGCCGGTGACGAATTAAATGAACTTGGTTACAACCATATGTTTACTGACATGTTTGATGCCCTGGATCAAAACAGGGCTCCTAAAGAAACCTTTTACGATGGATATGTAGTCAATGCCATCATGGACGCAGCTTACCTGTCTGTGAAAAGCAAACGATGGGAACCCGTCGTGCTTAATGTATGGAGGGGCACTGAACAACAGGAAGAAAGTAGTGTTTTAACCTCCTATGATCAGGATCATTGGCTGGTCAAGGAAGAAGTCACCCATTATGGGGCTAAAAAACTCATACTGAAAGAGAAGGTTTCAGGTCGTATTTTTGAGCGCTTGCTGTAAAGCACGCATTTACGACCCAAAAAACAATCAATCCAGACGAACATGCAGGATACTTTTATCATAGATGGCATCCGGACCGCCATTGGTTCCTTCAGGGGAACATTAGCTGGTGTGCGGACGGACGATCTCGGCGCCCATGTCATCAAGGCGCTGATGGAAAAACATCAGGACCTGGATCCTGCTTTGATCGATGATGTGATTATGGGTTGTGCCAACCAGGCAGGTGAGGACAATCGTAACGTCGCACGGATGTCTTTGTTACTTGCCGGACTTCCCTGGTCAGTACCAGGGGAGACAGTCAATCGGCTGTGTGCTTCGGGTATGTCAGCAGTCATTCATGCACATCGCGCGATCCAGGCGGGTGATGGTGATTTGTTTATTGCGGGTGGTGTTGAAAACATGACGCGTGGACCATGGGTGATTTCCAAATCCAGTCAGCCTTTCGGCAGTGATGCGCAAATGTATGATTCGTCCTTCGGATGGAGATTTATCAATCCCAGGATGAAGGCACTGTATGGAACAGATGCCATGGGCGAAACGGCTGAAAACCTGGCATCGATGTACAGCATATCCAGGGAGGATCAGGATCAATTTGCAGTCTGGTCCCAGCAAAAAGCAGCAGCATCTGCAGACATTCTTGCTGAAGATATCACACCGGTTTCACTGCCCAGGAAGAAACAGGATCCGCTTGTCTTTGCTGCTGATGAATTTGTAAAAGGTAATACAACCCTTGAAGGATTAGCTGCACTGAAACCTGCCTTCAGGGAAGATGGTTCAGTCACGGCAGGTAATAGCAGTGGGTTAAACGATGGTGCTGCTGCATTGTTGATCAGTTCTGATTTTGCTGTTCGACAAAACAACCTCCAACCCATCGCCAGGATATTATCTTCTGCTGTGGTGGGTGTAGAACCTCGCAT
>DATHZY010000102.1:0-8223 GCA_035458325.1 Saprospiraceae bacterium
AGGATCATCCCGATCTCAGCAAGTTTGATCGGATTAAGGCGGATGTGCAGAAAGCGTTTGCCTTGATGACACCAGAGGACAATAGTGCCTTTGTAGCTGCGATGCAACCGATCGTCACCTTCTGGCTGGAGCAGGAGAAAAAATATGATCCCGCGAATAAGGATGAGAAGAAAATGAATTATGCCATGCGGTATAACCTGGCCACGGCATATTACTGGATGGATGATTTTGACAATGCGCGAACCTATATCAATAAAATAGTGTCCGGGGATGTATCAGCCAATACAGGTAAAACGATGTCGGAAGATCTGTCCAAGTTTACGGCTAAGATGAAGAAGTTGAACCGGTCCGGCCAACACTTTAAACTCACCATGTCAGCAGAAGAAAAGGCGAGATCCGGAGAAGCGGAAGCAGCCCGGGATGCCGTCTATGCATCGGGTGATGTGAGTAAGTTTGATGATTTCAATGGCGCGCTTGGGGTGACTTCGGCCAGCAAGGTAGAACCTTCTGTTCTCTACAAAAAGGGAGGCGTCAAGGAAACCGGATACATGGTCTTCGAATCTAACATGTCTGCCCCTGATTTCAGGCAGCCAAAATATATTCGTTTTGGGAAGGCAGATGGTCGCAAGGTAGTTGCTTCCTCTCTGGACTATGCGACGCTTGATTCGTTTAGTATCGGGAAGCAAATGTTCAACGTCCGCGATGTAAGGATCAGCGCAGGGGTAGCGAGCATGGAAATGAAAGGCGCTATCGTTGAAAAAGTAAAGGATTACCGCCGGACGGCGATCGTTATCGTGCACCCACCCTTTATGTATGCTAAAGGATTGTTGAGCGATGGAGAAGAACTCGAACCGGATATGTTGATGTATCACAAATCCCGAAAGGAATATTTGTACACAGATGGATTGATGGGCTATGTCCCTTCCATGTCTAAGAATGTGGAGGACTGTCCTGCCGCCTATGAATATGTAAAAGCAAAGACACCAGCTCCGGCCGGTCAAACCATTGATCCGCGGTTAAAGCGATTCCCGAATACGGATAAGATCGTGGAGACGCTACGGTTGTATGATGAGTGTGGGAAATAAAACTAAATAATTCTCTAATGTAGAGTCGCGATTAATCGCGACTCTACATTAGAGAATTATTTTTTCTTTGCTTTCTTTTGAGGCACAGCTTTCTTACTTGCAGATTTTGCTTTTTTTGGCCCTATATCCCCCCCGCTGCTCTTTCGAGGCGGGATCTCCGCTTTGCTTCGACCTGAAGGGGACTTAACAATTTTGACTTTTAATATCTCCTTCGCCTCAGCCTTCGGTTTCAGCCATTTATACATGACTACCGTCAAGCCTGGCAAAACAAATTCCATCGAACGCGCCTTATGCTCCCAGGGCATCTCTTCGATCACGACTTTTTCAGGCACCTCTCTTCCCTGGCCCCAATACTCCGGTTTATCAGAGTGGTTGAGGAGCGTCCACTCTCCATGTTCTTCCGTACCGATCCTGTATTGTGGGCGATCTACCGGCGTCATGTTGAGGATGACCAATACTTTTTTATCAGGATTCAATCCGATGCGTTCGTAAGCCAACACACTTTGTTGAAAATCATCTACACGCACCCACTGAAACCCTGCCGGCTTGGTACAACACTCATGCAAGGCACGCTCATGCTGATAGAGATGGTTCATTGTCTTGGTCCAGGCTAAGATGCCGGCATGTGAATCAAAATCCAGATTGCCCCATTCCAGTTGCCCCGCGAAATTCCATTCGTTGCGTTGACCAAATTCACATCCCATAAACAGCAACTTGGCGCCGGGGTGGGTGAACATATAACCCAGCATCAGACGCAGATTTGCAAACTGATCTTGTCCGGTGCCGGGCATCCTGCTGAGCAGCGTTCCTTTACCATGCACCACTTCGTCATGAGAAAACGGAAGCACATAGTTTTCAGAATACTGGTAGATCATACTGAACGTGATCTGATTGTGATGGTGCTTCCGATAGAGCGGATCCTGCTTAAAGTACCCGAGTGTATCATGCATCCATCCCATCATCCATTTCATGCCAAAGCCCAGGCCACCTGCGTATGTAGGATGAGAGACCAATGGAAAATCAGTTGACTCCTCAGCGATGGTGATGATATCCGGATGGTATTGGTACACCGTTTCATTCATCGCTTTAAGAAAGTCAATGGCTTCCAGGTATTCTCTTCCACCAAATTTATTTGGTTCCCATTCACCTTCTTTTCTCGAATAATCCAGATAGACCATGGAGGCTACCGCATCAACACGTAGGCCATCCGCATGATATTCATCTATCCAGTACAAGGCATTGCTGATCAGGAAAGATTTGATTTCGTTGCGTCCGTAGTTGAAGATCAGGCTTTGCCAATCCGGATGAAACCCCTTGCGCGTATCGGGATGCTCATACACATGACTGCCATCAAAATAGCCAAGACCATGGCCATCAGTGGGGAAATGCGATGGCACCCAATCCAGGATCACTCCGATATTATGTTGATGCAGCCGGTCAATCAGGTATTTGAAATCATCAGGAGTACCAAAGCGACTTGTCGGTGCAAAGAAACCTGTGATCTGGTATCCCCAGGATGGATCATAGGGATGTTCCATCACCGGCATGAATTCGACGTGGGTAAAACCCATGTCATTGAGATATTCGGGCAGCTCCGCGGCTAACTGACGATAACTCAAAGGACTGCCGTCTTCATTCTTTCTCCAGGAAGCCAGGTGCATTTCATAGGTAGAGATGGCGGCGCCTAAACGGTTACGTTGATGACGATGGGTCATCCATTCATCATCCTTCCATTGATGATGATCCTGCCATATGACCGTAGCAGTCATCGGAGGATGTTCGTGTAGCCTGCCGTATGGATCGGCCTTGACCCCTTTCCATCCGGAGTGAGAGGCTATCGCATATTTGTATAGAGTTCCTGGCTGCAGGTCGGGAATGAAACCTTCCCATACTCCGGAGTTATCCCAGCGCGGATAGAGGTCATGCGTCCCGGCGCGCCATTGGTTGAAATCACCGATGACGGAGACTTTATTGGCGGCCGGCGCGTAGACCGCAAAGGATACGCCCTTGATCCCGTCTACTTCTGTGGCATGGGAGCCTAGTTTCTGGTATAGCCGGCAGTGATTGCCGCCCTGGAAAAGGGTGATGTCATAGTCAGAGAGTATGGTAATCGGTTTGGCTTGGTTCATTAAGTGCAAATTACTAATCTTTCGAGCATATTTATTTATCAGCTGCCATCGGATTCGGCTGCATAGATTATGCATTCGGATTTGCCGCTGGCCCGGTGTCCTCACCACCAGCAGGCTTGATGTGGTTGTTGGTGGGGAAACCAACAACGGCTGCGCCGAGACGTACGCGGGTGCGGGTTCAACCAATGGGTAAAATGTTTAATTGCCCTCGGCTTTAGCCGGGGGTATGGCATCAAGATGGATTTGGCTTTAGCCACAAGAGGAATTACATGTGGGCTAAAGCCCCATTCTTACAGTCCATTTTCACCCCGGTTTGAAAGCCGGGGCAATTAAGGAAATCCAATTCAAAAAACCATTTTTACTTCTTTCTTGAAAGCCGGGGCAATTAAGGAAATCCAATTCAGTATAATGAATAACATTTAAACCCTCATTAATCTCTTTTCATAAGCTTAATAAGCCTCATAAGCCTCTTTCGCCTCTTTCGCCTCTTGAGCCTCTTCGGCCTCATTCGCCTCTTTCGCCCATTTTTTATTCAGCTTGTTCTTCAGACTCATCGGGTATCGCAACAATCCCATGCATCTCACACCATTGACATTTACCGCAACCGGTGCTAAACTCCATGTTCTGGATTTTCTGGTACGTGTCTACGATCTGACGAGAGACTATGGCCCGGTCTTCATCACTGATCACTACTTTATGTTGTTTGAAGGAACCATCTTTTTCGGGTTCAAGTGCCTGCAGCCATCCGTGATCCATGCGGGTATGATATCGCAGGTCCTGGCTGAGCATGAGGTCATAGAAGACCATCTGGCGCCAGTAGTCGCCACCATTTGATTTCTCGTCCGGTGCTTTAAGTTTTTCCTTAAACTTATCTGTCTTTCCGGATTTATAATCATAGATGATGAGCTTGTTGTCTATTTTATCGATTCGATCTATGAGACCAGATACGGGCACGCCCTCGATATGGATGTCCTTGATTTTGTATTCCGGAGCGTATTGTACGTCTTCTGACCAGGTCGGGCTATACTTGTCGTAGTATTTATCCAGCACCATTTTACCATAGGTGAGGGTATCCGCTGCTTCTTTAGGAGTTAGACGATGCTTGTTACGCTCCATATACAATTCATAGATGCGCAGGAGATATTCTTTTCCGGCTGCCAGATCCCTTTCTTCAAATTTTTTGCGAAACAACAATTGTAATGCCTCATGCAAGCCGGTTCCAAAAATCAGGTATACCTGCTGACCGGAAGGGATGACCAGTATTTTTTCATAATAGAAGGCCAAGGGACACTCCAGATATTTGTTGAGCGCTGAGACGTTGAGTACAAAGTTCTTGATGCGGTCCCTGATTTCAGCCTCATCGAGGAGGAGATCGGCGCGTTGTTCGCCGGACATGACGTACAGCAGATATTCTGCTTGTATATTTTCATCGACTTCCGGCTTGTAGGTCACCACTTCCTGATCGCTTTTCTGGATTTCGGTCAGGTATAGACTTGGAACGAGATCTTTTGTATCGTCCTTCTTGCGGGCATAGGAAAGGGTGAGCTCATATTTAGCCCGTGTCATGCCTACGTATAGCAGTCTGCGACGGTCCTGGTCACTGATCTCTGCCTCTGTTTCGATTTGTGAAGACAGACTTACTTTCCTCACCAGGTTATCCGGGAGGGAAAACATCTGGTTATACGCGCGTTTCTTCTCCCATTCATTTTCGGTGATGTTCTTGATCACCACCTTTTCGTATTCGAGTCCTTTCGCGCTATGCAACGAAGAAAGGAAAATCCCTTTTGGTGGCGGAGCGAGTGATTGAATCGGCAGGCGGATATCATAGGCCTTCATGAGGCTGCAGATCTCGAGCAGGTCAGGTATGCGAAAACTACTTTTCCCTGAAGCCTCCAGATCGGTGAAAGTGAAAAAGGTCTTGAGTGCGTAGAGATGCGTAAATTTTTCAGGCTGCCTGAGGATCCAGGGCATGATGCCAAAATGGTGCGTTACCCATTCTACAAATGCCAACACGGTCATGGAGTGGTAAGCGGTAATGCTTTCATCGAGAAGCTTTGCTATATTTTCTAACCAGGGCCGGTCGCGTAAGGTAAGTTTATCCAGTTTATCCGGATCACTGATCCAATTGTAGAGCGATGCATTATCCTTACGGTCTTCTCTTGCTGTAAAAGCCAGTACGACTTTCTGTAGATCGTATGGTCGTGGATCCAGATAGGTCAGGTGGAGGATTCTGTATAGCTGCGCGTCATTATTGTTAGCTCCTTCACTGAGTTGGCTGATACAGGTAAGGATCTCCAGCAAGTGCGTGATGAGATGATGATTTAATGCATCAACGGTTTTAGCAATCTGGAATGGAATGCCCGCTCCTTTCAGCGCCTGAGCCAGTTCTCTGCCCAGCTCATGCTTGGAATAGAGTACGGCAAATGACCCTTCTATTTTTTCTTCGTGCCATCGTTTGAGTTGATGGAAGATGTCGGCATTTTCATACGTCGGGGTAGGGTAAGCGTTGATATGTACGGGTCGGTCATGTGCTGAGTGTTTTCCGGAAGCCAGCAGGTTTTTATTTTGACCGAAGATCTGTTGGATCACAGAATTTTCCACAGGGTTCATGATGACCCGTGCGGCATCGAGGATGAGTTGGGAGCTTCGGTAATTTTGTTCCAGCAGGATGACATCGGGATTGTACTTCCGAAAGAAACTGATGAGGTTTTCAACATTAGCACCCTGAAAACGGAAGATAGCCTGGTCATCATCCCCCACGACGAAGATGTTTGGCCGATCGATCCATTCGTGATCGATCATCTTTGAAAGGATATCCATCTGGATACCGTTTGTATCCTGAAATTCGTCCACCAGAAAATAAAGGAACCTTTCCTGGTAATTGGCCAGCAAATCAGGATTTTTATCAAAGGCATCATAGACCCAGAGCAGCATATCTTCAAAGTCATACTTTCCGTCTGCGGCCATGAGTGCGTTGTAGTGATCGTATTCACCGACTGCGGACCTCAGTGTGTCCATGCGATCCAGCACCTTGGTTTTAAACTCTGGTTTCAGTTGGCCTTTTTCGTATACGCCCTTGCGGGTGTTTTGGTACCTGTAGGTTTCACCGGCTTCCATCCTGGATATGTACTCTTCAATCTGTTCATACATATACACAGGAGACCAGTTCTCCTTTTTCATGGTCATGAACAGTTCATGCAGTTTTTTCCAGTCGGTGTAGGTGAGGCCTTTAAAACGTTTCAATGGATGTTGCTCATCAAAACTATCGATGAGTTTTTGTAAAAGTTTAAAGCGTTCTATTTCTGAAATGGGTTCGAGTTCGCGTGCTTGCTGGAAAACGCCGGGATTTTCCTGGATGACCAGGTTGCAAAAGCCATGGAAGGTGCTGACGTGGATTTTGTAAGCTTCGGGGCCGATATATTCGATGAGGCGATGGCGCATTTCGGAGGCGGCGGCATCGGTGTAGGTGAGGCAGAGGATACCGGAGGGAGGGGTGTCGGTTTCGCGTATGATATTGCCGATGCGGAGGGAGAGGATTTCAGTTTTTCCGGTACCGGGGCCTGCGATGACCATGACGGGGCCTTCGATGGAGTCGACGGCGAGGCGTTGGTTGGGGTTGAGGGAGGTTAGTTTTTCTTCGAAAGTCATGTTATGTAAAAAGGCTAAGGCGGATGCTAAGGCTAAGGTGGGGGTGTCAGATTAGGGTGATTTTTTAGTGGCAGTTTGGGTAAAGGTAGGTTATGTGGGGAAGAAGATGAATCGTATATCTACGATTTATATTTCGCCGATATACTATTCGGTGGGGATTTTGGGTCAGCTGGAAAATGAATCGTATATCTACGATTTATATTTCACCGATATACCCTTTAGATACCCTTTATGGTAAAACGACCTTTCCCCACATAACTCAACCCCACCAGACTCATCAACAAGAATAGCGAAGTCCCCACCGTAGTATCCAATGGATGCTCGACCATCATCGATAGCAATTGCAAGATATACAAGACCGGTATCAAGGGCTGTTCCCAGAATAACGAAAAGGTCATCGGATAGATGAGTGTAAACAGGAAGACCGTGAGTCCAAACAAACCAAAACATGTAAACACGTTGATGTATTGATTGTGTGGCCGCTCGTAGGTATCTTTTTTGTATTCGGTTTTATAATACGTTTCCAACTCATTTCTAAATTGACCCGTACCCGTTCCAAAGAACGGATGACGGTTGCCGATGACAATACCAGCACGCCACGATTGCCAGCGCTCGGAGTCGGAATACTGCTCGCCTTCTCCCTGATTGTATTTGCCCAGATCGTAGATGGTGTAATTGATTTTCTTTTCGAAGCCAGGCATGACTTTATAGGCTACAATAGGAGCTAATATCATGATACCCAGGATGGCAAATTGTTTCCAGCGGTGGAGATGGCGCAGGTAGGAAAACACCAGTAAGAGGATGCCTGCATACCCAAGCGCAAGGCCTGATCGAACGGAAAGCAAGTGGAGGAAATAAAAGAGATAGGCAGCCAGGATGCCATATACCCAGCGCTCCCAACCATATTTGTAACGTTTGTCTTCGATCGCAAAGGACAGGCAGATGACCATGCTAATGGCGATGATGACGCTATAGCGAATATGGTTCGTGGGCGTGGGGAGTGATCCACCGAAGCCAAGGCTCTGGTTGAATAAATAAAAATTTTCAAAATAACCTACCTGTACCCAGATGGAACTCCAGACCGCCATGATGACCATAGATAGGAGCACTGCCATGTAGTCCTTTTTGGAAAAGGGATCCAGCAGGGCAAAAGCGACCGGAATGATCAGGAAAGGAATTTTTGGATGGGTCAGGGACCACCATTCCGAAAGATTTCCAGCATAGGCTGCACTGACCAGGTATAAGAAGAAGAATAGTGTAAAAGCCCAGAGATAAGGACGGTCCCGGATACTGGTTGAAACAGCCTTCGGAGTCAATAACCATCTGATCCTCAGGGGATGTATCTGTATATCTATGGCAGA
>DATHZY010000103.1:0-5013 GCA_035458325.1 Saprospiraceae bacterium
CCTAATGCAGCGATTATATTCGCCATAGCCTCCTCCATTACGTCGGTTTTAAACCTCATGAAGAGTCTCAGTTTTTCCCAGGCAAACTTGATATATCCCCAGTCCATCCCCTTTTCGTTGATGGTATAAGAGAGACGTTCAACAGATCCATCCTCCATTTTCGGTACTACATTGAACCTGATTTCATCATCTGCTTCATTATACTTGGCGGCTCCCCATTGATCCCATTTTCTGTTGAAAATGACCGTCCATTCTTTTTCCCCGGGAATAAAAAATAAGGCATACTTGCCTGCATGAAGGTTTTGGCCTTCAATAAACACATCTGTGCTGAACTCGACGGTAGTTGCTTCATTAGCGCCTGCGCGCCAGACTTTATCATTTGGAACAAGGCCACCCCAGATTACCCGATCTCTAACAGCCGGAGCACCGTAATTGATGGTGACTTCAGTGAATCCAATAGTATACGATACAGACGCTTTCGGGCTGACCCTTGGAAGGTCGATATCCTGTGCTTCCAATGAACTTGCGGCTCCACAGAGCACAAATAAAAAGAAGAAGAGTGTTTTCATTTATTGTAGTGTTTATGGTGTACTTCAAGCCGGGATCATGATTCCCACATTCAACTGCATGAATAAAACGAAGATAAATTTCAGTTTCGTATATACGTTATATCCTGGGGGTACTGAAATGAAGTGTCAGAAAGACCATGGCTACTTTCATCGCCTGACTTATATCTTCAGGTAGCTCGTCCACAATGGTCCAATCCCGAGGATCGCCTTCCCAGCGGGTATACATCCTGAAAGGAAGATCTCTGTTTGAATCAATCTCCCACTCCTCCTTTATGTTGGAATACTTTGACTCCCAATTGATCTGATGGTTTCCGTCACTCAGCTTCCAGCGGTGAAATTCACCGGTCCAGGCGGTTTTGGCATTCACGGTAATTCCTTCACACCTGATCACCCAAAGATTAGGATCGTCAGTCCATTTCTGTTCAATGGAGGCCGTGATATCCCCGACACTCAGATCCCAGGCTGACCAATCGTTACTAAAGGTCCATCGCAAGCGAAGTTCTCCTTCAACATCGTCATCCTCTGTGAGAAGAATCCATTCCCTGAAAGAATTGTTGTATCGCGTTTCTGCCCCGACCATACGCTGTGAGTTTGCATAGGGCAGGATAAAGACAAGACACAAGACATGGAGAAAACTCCTTTTCATCAGCATGGAATGATATCTACCTGAAACGCACAACCATCGAAAATAATTTCAGCGATGGCCTAGCTGAGATCCATTGAAACATAAAGTCGGCGACTTTAAGCAGGATAATAACAACAAGAAATATCCTCAAGTTGTGAATTACCATTGTCGCACTGTATGTCAATCCATCTTAAAACGGAAGATCATCAAAAGCTCCTCCTTCGTCGGAGGTCATGGGTGGTGTTGAAGGAAAATCGCCCGGTGCAGCTTTGGGTTTGGATTCTTGTCCGGCTGCCTCTACCCTCCAAGCCTGGAGATTTGTAAAGTATTTGCCTTGCCATTCCCTGCCCCTCAGGTCAAAGTAAACCTTGACGTTCGTGCCTTCTTCAATATTGTCAATGATCTCACAACGATCCTGTACCAACTGGAACTTGATATGTTGTGGATACTGTGTAGATTCATCAAGGATCACAAACTCTCTCGTTTGGAAGGTCCCGGATTTTTGTTCTTTATCAAATTTTTTATGAAGCTTTCCTTCTACTTCAAATGACATAGGTTGTTGTTTTATAGGTGATTAATAAGCTTTTGCAAATAAGACCCTGCCTTTAGATGGATTGCCGGTCAGGATACACTTTCCTTGTTCAGGCTTCTGGTCGAGGGGGATACAACGAATCGTTGCTTTAGTCAGTTCCTTGATTTTTAATTCTGTTTCAGTGGTTCCATCCCAATGCGCAGAAATAAAACCACCCTGCTCGTCGAGGATCGTTTTAAAAGTTTCAAAATCATTAGCCTCTCGGGTGTTCTCCTGACGGTACCGCAGGGCTTTCAAAAGCAGGTTTTGCTGAATTTCGTCCAGCAGGTTGATCACAAAAGAGCCAAGGCCCTCTAAGGAAACAAATTCTTTTTCCCTGGTATCCCTGCGTGCTACTTCAGCCTGTCCCTTTTCAAGATCGCGCTGACCAATTGCTACACGAACGGGCACCCCTTTCATTTCATATTCGGCATACTTAAATCCTGGCCTTGATTTTTCGTCCGTATCATATTTGACAGAAATACCGTTTGCCTTGAGTTCACTCATCAACTTTTCAGCCACTTCGTTGATAGCTGGATCGGTTTTAGGAACAGGGATAATGACTACCTGCAATGGTGCCAATTTTGGTGGCAACACAAGGCCTTCATCATCGCTATGCGTCATGATCAGACCTCCGATCAATCGTGTGGAAACACCCCACGAGGTGGCCCAGACCAGTTCCTGCTGGTTGTTTTCATTGAGGAACGAGACATCAAAAGCACGCGCAAAATTTTGCCCAAGAAAATGCGATGTGCCAGCCTGAAGGCTTTTCCCATCCTGCATCAAAGCTTCGATGGTGTAGGTATCCTCTGCTCCTGCAAATCGTTCATTAGCCGTTTTCACACCTTTAACTACGGGCATGGCCATCCAGTTTTCTGTAAAGTCCGCGTAGATATCATGTATCATTTGAGCTTCCTTCACTGCTTCATCGCGTGTGGCATGTGCTGTGTGGCCTTCCTGCCAGAGAAACTCCGTCGTCCGTAAAAAAGGCCTTGTACGCATTTCCCATCGGACGACATTTGCCCATTGATTGATAAGCAAGGGCAAATCCCTGTAGGATTGAATCCAGTCTTTGTATGTGCTCCAGATGATCGTTTCAGACGTAGGGCGCACGATGAGTTCTTCTTCGAGTTTAGCTTCAGGATCTACAATCAATCCTCCACCATTCGGATCCGCTTTGAGCCGGTGATGGGTGACGACTGCACACTCCTTTGCGAAACCCTCTACATGTTGTGCCTCGCGACTAAGAAAACTCTTTGGTATAAACAATGGAAAATAGGCGTTGACATGGCCTGTTCGCTTAAACTCGCTGTCCAATACTCCCTGGATTTTCTCCCAGATCGCATAACCGTATGGCTTTATGACCATACATCCCCTGACAGCAGAATTGTCTGCAAGTCCCGCTTTTTTGACAATATCAAGATACCATTGTGAATAATCGACTGATCTCGGTGTTATTTCCTTTGCCATAAAATACTATTAAAGACCCCGTTTCAGGGCATTTATGTTAAATTCTCATTAAGGATCCAAACAATTGAAACTTACCCAACGGATACTGCGTCGTAAGTATAAATGAACCCAAAAAGTTGTGGTGGTTTGATTTCAACTTATTTAACAACGCGGTGACAGTTATTTAAGCCCTCCTTAACTACATATAGGCGGTAAAAGTAATACTTTTAACCTTGGATGTTGAGAGTTTCTGCCACCCGGCTTTAAACACATACAGGCTATGAAATTTTACGTGCTAAAGAATTACCTGACGATAATGGCCATCGCTTTGGCGATTCCATCTGTACAGGCCCAGTTTGACGATGTCTATTATGACCCGGATGAATATGTGCCTGTGGTCAATTATTCACTAAATGAGCCTGCGCCTGCCAACAGCAGCGAAGGAGATGTCACCTACTATGATGATGACTCCTATGGCTACTATGATGAGTATGATGATTACGATTATTACTACTCTTCCCGCATCAGGCGCTTCTATCGCCCGTATGCCGGCTTTGGATTTTATGATCCGGTCTATGTAGGCTATAATTACTATGATCCCTTTGCCTGGGATTATTACGCATACCCGGAATCAAATATTTATTTCAGTTTCGGATTTGGTATCAGTGTTGGATTTGGTTGGAACAATTGGTATGCACCAGCTCCTTACTACTATGGTTACAATAACTGGTATTATCCGAGCTATACTTACTGGAATGGTTGCGGAGGATATTATCCATACGGGAATTATTACAACCCTTATTGCCCACCTAATGGGTATTATGGTGGAGGTTGTGGCACCGGATATTATCCCGGACATGGTCATGACGACCACTACGGGGACAATAGAGACTACCATTATGGCCCGCGGACAGCAGGTAATACTGGATCTTCGCCTCGAAGGCCGCCTACCACGCCTGGTCTGAATTCACCAACCGTTAAGGATACTGATTCTGGTATTGCAGATTCAAATGACCGGCCTTCCGGCCTTCCTGAACCTGGAAAACCTGGCCGGACTGTACCTGCTGGTACGCCTGTAACGACTCAGCCTGATCATTCCCCAGCCGAACCCGCTCCAGTAAGGCAGGAAGCAACCCCAGGCAGTGTAAGACAAGTGCCGGTGGACAGAGAACTGCCAAGGGATCAATCAACACCAACGGGAGGTAAGCGACCTGTATTCAGACCTGATGTTGAAAAATATCAGCCTTATCCTACACCTGAAAGGTCTAAGCCAGTGACGTCTACTCCAGGTATTGAAAACCCAACGGGAAGACCTTCCACAGCGCCTAAGGATAACTACAGGCCATATCCCGGTAATGATAAGCCTCAGTCACCAACCAGGACTGATCAGTTACCTACTTACACACCTCCTGCCAGAGGCAACGAAACCAGGCCAACTTATACTCCGCCAACCAGGCAAAGCAGCAGACCTGAACAGGCATCCCCTGAGCGTCCAAGTTATTCACCTCCACAGCGGAATAATGATGAACCCAGAAGTAATGACCGGCCAAGTTACTCACCACCTCAAAGGAGCAATGATACTCCCAGAAGCAACGACAGACCAAGCTATTCACCACCACAAAGGAGTCATGATTCTTCCGGAGGTAGTAACAGGTCAAGTTATTCTCCTTCTTCCGGAGGTGGTTCATCTTCCGGAGGTGGCAGCAGTAGCCGGTCTTCAGGAGGTGGCGGTGGTTCAAGTAACCATTCTTCTTCTCCCAGAGGAAGAGGGTAAAGACAAGTCAAACGATATTAGCCTG
>DATHZY010000104.1:0-8522 GCA_035458325.1 Saprospiraceae bacterium
ATGCCTGTAGGCCAGGTAGAACAACCCGACGACAACAAATGGAATCATGTAAAAAAAGACGCCGAGCATTTTTTGTATTTCCAACCCTTCATAGATCACGGAGATGTGCAAAGGGACCAGCACATGCACCAGCATCAGGAATATCTTCAGGAAGGCCATCAATACGATTTGAAGAAATGGACTTGATTCGGAAGCGACCTGTAATGTCTCGGGGAGGTTAGCGCCACTGCCAGCCGCACCACCTGATACGAATCCGGTCAGGTATCCCACCAGCCCATACAGATAGATTCCCACTAAAAAGAACAGGATCACCGGAATTTTCTCTTTGATCAATGCCACTATATTTTTCCTGCCATAGAAGTAATCGGTGAGGAAGAGAACCGCAATGAGCGTAATACCCATCGACTTGGATAAAAGGACTAACAGGTAGAACAGCGCGCATAGTAACAGGTAGGTATATTTATTTTTTTCCAGGTACTGCAGGTAAGACCACCAGGAGAGCAGGAAGAAGAAGGTATAGAGCACATCCTTGCGCTCGACAGCCCACGCAACAGATTCGACATGCAATGGATGCACCGCAAATGCCAGCGCAACAAAGAATGCCGCCAGCGAAATAACCTCCTTTTTGTCAGGAATGAACTTCCTCAACAAGGCCAGGGACAGGAAGAATACGAGCAGTACATTGAAGGTATGCAGCAATAAGTTGTTGAAAAGGAATACACCAGGCTCTTCACCAAAGGTCTGATATTCTGCCCTCCAGGATAAAAGCACGAGGGGTTTGAAATGAGGTGTAAAAATATTCCAGGTAAAACACTCCGTCCATGACCTGGATGGATCGACCACGACGCGATTGGTTGTGATCAGCGTGTCATCATCATAATTGACGAATTCATGATGTGTGACCTGGAAATAAATCCCAAAAGTAACCAGCAGTATGAGCGCAATGAAAAGGATATTTTTCTTGCCGGAAGGCGGAGCCGTTTTTTTCTTTGCCATACGCCGGTAGTCCCTGGAGATTAGAAGGAGAAGCCGACGCTAAACTGCCATGACCTGTTTCGGTTGTCATCGTCCCGATATTTAAAGCTTCCATCGGTATTGAGGGATTGCAGCGATACGTCATAGGTATTGACATCTGCATCGCTCAACCCATGGTTATATCGTGCGCTGAAGTACAGTCCTTCATTGATATAAAAAGCTGCTCCTACCACCAATCCAAAATCAATGGTCTTGTATTGATTTTCCTCTTTTGTGTCAAATTCATAATAAGCCTTGAGCGTCGTTGGGACTGTGTAAGGGAAACTTCCATCTATGCTCACATCAAAAGTTTCAGAAGAAGCTTCACCAGCTTCATCCTTTTTATAATTATGGTCTAAGCCAACCTGGAACGGTGCAATGGGGTTCCCTAAGGAAGAGATGCCTTCAAAATTAGTAGATCCTCCCGCGGTGGAGGCAAGGAGGATGCCAGTGTTGACACCACCACATAGTTCAAGTTTTCCGATTTTGTAATACGCCAATACCGGGATGTCCAGAAAGACATTTGACAGATCAAGGGTTTGCTGCCGGTTGCCATAGATCGTGGTAGTGCGTAAGGTTCGTCGGCCAAGCACATAATATGATGGCCCATCATATTCATACTCCGTACCCCGCTGTGAATAAACGAATTCAGCCTTCATGCCCACCAGATCCGTAAACTTATAACTCACCGAAGCCCCGATATGAAAACCCCTGGCCATGGTATATTCCTCCAGTTCTTCCCCGTTAGGCCCCAGTTCAGAAGGCCCATCCAGTTTAGCGATACTAGCCCCTGCCCGGAACCCAAATCCAATGTTATCATTCTGTGAAATAACATTTCCACTGAAGAGATACATTGCTGCGAATAAAATCAGATATCTTTTCATAAAATCGTTTTCGTTTTTTCAGCTATCAGCTATCAGCTATCAGCTATCAGCTATCGGCTATCAGCTATCAGCTGTCTGCTCACTGCTCACTGCACACTGCACACTGCACACTGCTCACTGCTCACTGCTCACTGCTCACTGCTCACTGCACACTGCTCACTGCACACTGCTCACTGCACACTGCTCACTGCCAAACAGCCGCCAAAGCTAAAGACTTTTCTCTAAGACAATACGGTGTTCGCCGATCTCGTCTCTGGGATGTAGACTGGTAATACGGAATCCGCGTTGGGTCGCCATCAGCAACATTTGAGGAAATCGATTCCGGGTCTTCATCCAGATGGTTTTATATCCTTGATTTTTGGCCCATTGCTCCTGATAATCAGCCAGATGTGAGGCAACTCCCCGCTGCCTGAAGCGATCATCCACACCACCGAGCCAGGAATAGAAACGTCCATCCCTTTCATATCCGATCTTGAAGCCAACAGGTAATCCATCGGTGTGCGCGGTAAGGACCAGGTGCGGCACATCCTTGATCCGGGTCCTGATGCTATCCAAGGTCGGTGGAGTATCAAATTCAGGAACCCTGCTGAGCAATAGCTCCACCGCATCCAGCCGGCCCTCCTCAATGGCATAAGGGGTCATCCTTCCGCTTTATATTTTATTTGCATCCCCTGCGCAGGATTGGTGATACGGACTTCTGTCCTGCGGTTGTATTGGTGTTCAGCTTCTGAGCAAGGCACGCCATCAATGCATTTATTCCGCGGCGAGGTTTCACCGGCAGCCTTGGTCTTGATTCTGGACGCATCGATGCCGAGCAATACCAGGTATGCTTTTGAAGATTCAGAACGGCGTTCCGATAACTCCATATTGTATTCCGCGCTACCACGGGTATCTGTATGTGATGTCAGTTCGATCGTGAGATCTTCGTATTGTTTCAGGATTTCAGCGAGGGCGATGAGTTCGCCTGCTTCTCCCTTGCGTATGACAGATTTGTTGAAATCGTAATAGATGTTGTCCAGCACGATCAAAGCGCCGGATTCAATTGGCGAGGGTGGTACATCTGAGTGATCACTCTCTTTCAGGTAGATCTTCCAGTGCTCGTCTTCTTCAGATGGGGTAAAGGTGAATGAATGCTGGGCATATCCGACCTGCATGATTTCTGCTTTGAGCGGGCAGCTTTGGGGCAGGCAATTGTAGCTGGCCCCATGTTCATCTGTATAGATTTCGAGTGATGCCTGGAGACAATTTCCTGTGATGATTATTCTGGCGCCGTTCAATGGAATATTCCCATTTTCATTGTACACGGTAAAAAGCGTATGAAGACATCCACCTTCTGAAGTCTTTTCTTTTTTGAGCATAATCGTGGAAGGAAGCTGCTCTCCGGGCACTACTTCGGAATAACTCCGGTAACCATCTTGTTGCGCAACAAGTATATAAGTTGTTTTTGCATCCGGGGTTAAGGCTATTCTTCCATTTTGGTCAGCAATAACATCCGCGGTTTCTGAAGCTAATGTATCCGTCAGGCTCCAGCGCAGGTAGAAAGCTCCTTCTTTATCTTCTTTAGGTACAAGCTCTGTCGTGAAATGATCCTTATGGAGCGAAGGCCCTTCCTGGTTCATCGGAATCAACCATACGTGCGTCTGGTCAAGGGGTATTCCATCATCATCGAGTACGATGATTTCCTTTTGCATCCGCATATCCGGAAATGGACTGATAGGTGTACAGAAAATAGATTGAGGTGATGTCCAGCGATACAAATCATCTTTGCCCTTAGTTGGTTTCCTGTCACTGGCCATGTAGCCTGAAGTGCCATCGGCAGAGACAATGAGTCCGAGGTCATCCCTGCTGCTATTGAACGGAGCATCCAGATGTTGGAGACGGGTGTAAGTACCTGCTGAATCAGGTAAGGTGACAAACAGATCTAATCCACCTTTGCTATCGTGGCCGTTGGATGAAAAGAATAGATATCCGGCTGGATGGCAGTATGGAAAGAGTTCATTGTCTTTAGTGTTGATAGTAGCCCCCAGGTTGACCGGATCACGCCAGGTTCCGTTTTCACGATGGACTACATACAAATCCATCCCGCCGATTCCTCCAGGCATATCAGAGGAGAAATAGAGGCTAAGTCCGTCATGACTTAAGGCCGGATGCGCTACGGCATAGTCATCACTGCAGAAGGGGAGTTCTGTGATTTGCTCCCAGTCCTCCGCACCTTTGATGGCACTATATATTTTCAGTTGAACCTGTCCTTTTTCATCATTGATGCCCTGGCCTCCGGAGAGATTGGATCGTGTAAAAAAGAGTTCAAGGCCATCTGCACTGAAGGTGCACGGACCTTCATGGTATTGGGTACGGATATTGGGTGAAAAGTTGACGCTCTTCGTGGAGGAACCATCGGGTCCAAGATCAGCATACATCAGGTCAAAATAGGCACGACCTGTCTTCGGGTCAAGGAAGTTGTTCTTCTCACGCGCGACGACGTAGACAATACCTTGCTGATAGTAGGCCGGTGAGAACTCAATAGACTTCGTATTGAGATTTTCCAGCGGGAATACACCGATGTCCTCATGATGACAGACAAAACCGGTGTTTTGGCTAAACACAAGGGAAGTCATCAGACTTAATATGATAGTAGAAATGATTTTCATGGATCAGTTTAAAAGTACCTGGGATTAACAAAAGTGGCTGGCTTTGCGGCCTCGCCAAAACAATACATGAGCATCACTTCAATGCTGCCGTCACTATAACGCTGCAATTCGCTCATCGTGATGTCATACGCGGCGCCGATACGAAGTCCTCTCATGATTTTAGCGGAAGCCATGACATCAACCGATTCGAGTATTTGATTGTCAACACCTCCTTTTCTAAAAGAAACACCTACACTATGATCTTCTCCCCAGCGTATACCCAGGTTGAGGTCCACACTAACCGGCGCGGTCTCTGTATATCTCACCAAGACCTGTGGAACAAAACTCATCCGATGATCCAGCTTCAACGCAACCCCTGTCATAAAATAGTAGTGCGCTTGCTCTCTCGCAGTGAAAAGATTGTTGACTTCGAAATCAATGTCGGAATCCATCAGCCGGGGTGAGGATAACCCAACATAAAATGAAGGTGTGCTGTAGTAAATACCGGCACCCACATTGGCCAGGAACTTACTATCTGAAATAGCTTCAACACCCGGATCAATACTGATGTCCTGCACAGTCTTGACCAGGGGATCACTGTAATCTACCTGAAGAATTCTGGCCGATCCCTGTACACCCAGGCTTAACGTACCATTGCCCATAGGGATGCGGTAATCGTATATAGCATCGAAGGTAGTAGAACTCGATACGCCGATCGACCTGCGTTGCAGATTGAAACCTAATCCAAGACGTTGGGAGGAGAGCGGTGTGTTAAAGCTCAATGATTGAGTCTTGGGCGCTCCTTCAAACCCCAGCCACTGTTCCCTCACGATGGCAGAAACACAGGCGTGATCATGGTATCCCGCATAGGCAGGATTGATGAGCAGCTTATTGTACATAAACATCGTATGCAGTGGTTGCTGCTGGGCAGACAGGTTGCCGTACACCGCGCACAACCAGAAAAAGGTAAGGCACCATGCCATTCCTTTTATTCTCTTTAATTCATTCATTTGATGTATATATCTATGCATGAGTGTTTTCATTTTATTATCTACCGTTTACCTTTTACCGCTTACTGTTTACCGCTTACTGTTTACCGCTTACCGTTTACTGCTTACCGCTTACCATTTACATCTATCGTTCCAAAATCAGGAAACTCCGTTTAGGCGTATTCCCATCCCCGAAGTCCATGATGTAGAAATAGGTTCCTACAGGAAGCGGACTTCCCGAAATAGAGCCATCCCAATCATTTTGATAAGGTGACGCTGTATACACGGCTGCACCCCATTCATTGAAGATGATAATCTTGTTGTCCGGATATCGGTCTGTCTCCAGGCAAGGCACGATGAGGATATCATTGACGCCATCCTGGTTGGGGGTGAAAAGCGATGGGACAAAGCAATCATCTTCATTACCCACTTTGAGGATGACCACAGATTCACTGCATTCTTCAGGACAATCTGTAGAGCAGATCCGGTAGATCATCATGTCCGTTCCAACAAACCCAACATTTGGTGAATACCTGAAGACGCCATTGCCGACATGTAATACATTTCCTTTCTGTGTACCCGACACAATCTCCACTGTATAAGGTCCCATAGAAATATTGTCATTTAAGGTGACCGCAAATTCCAGTGTCTGTCCGAATGGAACATCAAACGTATCTGGTGATGTTTCTGGCGTGAAGAGCACCTCGATATGCACTGAGTCCTGGCTATAATCAAGGCATGACGCATAGCTCAGTGTCCAGGCTAATCCATACAGGCCTGATGGTAACCCGATAATGTCAGCTTGTGGATCTGTTGCATCAGAGAAGATGACCAGGTCATCACTACTCGTCCAAACACCGGATCCTTGTGCAGGAACGGTTGCATTAAGGACGACCACATCGCCCGGACAAACAATGATATCGGGTCCGGCATTCGCACCCTGTGTAGGTATTTCATCGCCGGTGATCAAGACTGCACTGCCGGCATCCGATGGGCAGCCTTGTAAAGAGACGATAGCGCTGATTTCATTGACACCTCCTTGTAATGCCCCGCCATCAATGGTGATACAACTATCAGGCCCGGGTGCTCCGATGACCGTGGTACCATTCAGCAGCCAGGTATAACTTCCGCCAGCCACCAAGGAAGCCTGGTCAATGCAAAGTTGGATCGGCACAGGATTGTCGATACACACAGCCGTTAAGTCTGCTGATATAGAAGGTGCATTCAGTGTTGGCTGAACACTGATCTCATATGGATTCGATGGCGGAGACGGGCATCCGTTAAGGATGTACAACACCTGATAAGTTCCTGCATCCTGGGGCCCTACAGGGTATATCACGGGGCGCTCTTCAGTACTTTCGAAACCATTGGAAGAGATCCACTGAAAGGAGGCGCCTGGAGGTCCATTCGCGATCAGCGTCAGGCTATCACCTTCACATACCAGCGCAGGGCTCAGGATGCTTGGCGCAAATAAGGGTGCCTTTACCTGAACCGCTATCATCGAAGAACCTGATGTACATCCATCCAACGTGACATCAACGGTGTATACACCCGTCCATGATGGAGTAGCATTTGGAATGATCAGTGTGCCCGGACTAGTGATGACTACATTGGTGTCAGACGACGTCCATGAATAAGAAGCTTCTGGTAAAGGATTCTCAATCGAAAGGAAAATGCTGTCACCATAGCAATACACATTTTCACCGCTGATCACAGGTGCAGCAGGACTGTCTTTTAAATTCAACACAACCGACCCGGAAGCTGATATGCAACTTCCATTGGTGATCACTAATGTGTAAAAAACATTGTCGGCTGAAGTTGCGCTATCTATAACTATGGAGGAATCTTGTGCCACAAATGGTACTGATGCCTCCCATGAATAGATAAATGAATTTGAATAGTTGGGAGAAGTTAATGCCCATACTGTGACAGGATCAATGCCATTGACACAGCTATCTGCATCGGTTTCAAAGCCGAGTATCACAGGCAAGACGTCAACAGTAACTTCAACGGAATCCTGTGCTTCGCAACCAGTTGTCGAAGTCAGGGAGGCAAAATAAGTGCCGTTGACAGCTAATGTCGTTGGAGAGGGCTCTGATGAGGTGAATCCTCCAGGTCCCGTCCAAACATAATCCCCTGTGACCGTAGGAGTCAAAGAGAGATGAATAGAATCACCTTCGCAAACCTGTGTTTCAGTAATGATCTCAACCTGGATGGCTGTATCAATACGGACCTGATAGACTGCTGAAGTGTCAGATGGACATCCGTTTTCACTGACGATGAGCACCCAGCTACCGGATTGACTTATATCTGCCGATGCAATGAAGAGTGTATCATCATTCGTAATGATTGAATTGCCGGACGGATCTATCCATTCATAGGATTGTTGAACTGACTGGGTAGTCAATACAAATGATCCTCCTTCGCATGCAAGTGTATCACCTGATATGACAGGCGTTGCCGGTGGTAACTGTACAGTGACGTCCAGACTGTCAGGAAGCGATGCACAATAATCATTGGATACCGTGAGGTAATATCGAACCGAAGAATCAATGTCTGTTGCAGGTATCCCTGGAGGAGCCGGCTGATCAGACATATATCCATTTGTTCCGAACCAAACGTATTGAAGGCTATCAAAGATCACATCCGGTGTCAGGAAAAGCGTGTCATCAATACACAGGATCATAGAGCTCTCCGTAATGATGGCTTCCGGAACCGGAACAACTTCAAAATCGACGGGTATACCTGGCTCAGAGGTACAGGTATCCTGTGATACGATTGCATATACACTATAGGTGCCTGGCAGATCAGGAGTATAATTCAATTGCGGATCCGTTGTATTGCCGATGAGCGTGTCACCGGAGGTCACAACATGATACCATTGGTAATTGACATCACCTGAAAAAGACTGGGTTGACAACAAGACCTCAATACCGGTACAAACGGTGTCTGCAGAAACCGTTACTGTTGGGGCCGTGAGTTCTTCAACTACTATCTCCACTGATCCC
>DATHZY010000105.1:0-2809 GCA_035458325.1 Saprospiraceae bacterium
AAGGCTAAGGCGGAGGTGAATATAAATCGTAGAGACGCGATTAATCGCGTCTCTACATTTTATATTCGCGTCTCACAACTCACAACTCACAATTCACACCCTATAGTCCTTTGATTTTCCCATGGAGGATTCCGCCTTTAGCAAACATCTGATCCACTTTTTTACTGACTTCAGGGTCTGGCTCCAATTCCGGGGCGTGATGAGGTTTTACGCGCGCATCAATGATGAGAGGTGCCTTACAGCTCCAATGCTTGTCAATGAAGCTTGCGCCAACGCCATAAACATCTTTCGCAGGCTGTGATCGGGTGAAAGTGGCCCACAGAAAATTATTCAATGCTTGACTCATCCATTGACTGTCCTCGGTAAGAATCCAAAGTGGCCATGATTCAAGATTTTGGTTTGAAAGGAAATCGATCAGATCATCAATTTCAGTTTTAGCTTTTGTATAATCTGAAAAAGGCTGGAATGAAACAGCAATGACACCAGGCATAATAAGATCAATGCTCTTGCATGAGGAAGGCAGCGTCATATTTTGTGGTAGCTCTCTTCCGGGTTTTCTGAGGACCGGACCACGTGCGGCAATGACAAGTTTGGAGCCTGCATTCCAGCCATCCCCACTATAATCAAGGGTGTCAATGGTTGTTCGTGTTTGAAAATGCAAATCACGACTCAGATCAATTCTACTGAGGATATGTTGAAAGTATCCGGGAATATCATGTGTGGATAGTTGAGGGTTGTCTTCGTGGCAGGCGATAAAAAGGTATTTGGCAAGTGATGTCTGGCCTTTGCCTAAAAGATGATTGGCAACTGTCAGAATTTCTTCAGGCACTGGCGGGCGGAATGGCATGTAGCGCTCATGGCCTATGGCCAAAAGTAATGGATGCACACCTGCCGCATCGATCGCATGCACTTCTTTAAGGCCTGGAAATTCCTTCGGGGCAAGGGGTTCTACTAATTGATGGATCAGCCATCCAAAATTACTGTCCTCCTGGGGTGGACGGCCCACTACTGTAAAGTGCCAGATTGGATTTTTACGGTGATAGATATTTTTGATTTCAAGTACAGGAAAATCGTGTTGCAAGCTGTAATACCCCAGATGATCACCAAAGGGGCCTTCAGGTTTCATGCCATCAAGCCGAACGGTTCCTGTGATACAGAAGTCAGCATCAGCCGATAGTACATATCCATCTTTAAAAAAATACCTGAACCGGCGACCGGCAAGTAAGCCTGCAAAGGTTACTTCACTCAACCCTTCCGGCAAAGGCATGATCGCCGCGAAAGCATGGGAGGGTGGTCCACCAACAAAAATGGTGACTTTAAATTCATCCCTGGTTTGATTGTACAACGTATGGTGCACACCGATTCCGCGATGGAGTTGGTAGTGCATTCCTGCTTCGAGGTTTGGTACGTACTCATTGCCACTGATCTGGATGCGGTACATCCCGATATTGGAATTCATGATACGCTTGTCACCTGGTGGAAGACTCATGACCTGGGGAAGCGTAATAAAAGCTCCTCCATCTTTTGGCCAGCTTATTACTTGTGGTAGCTTATCCAGGGTAGTAGTTCCGGACAATACGGGCTTACTCCATCTGGCTTTCAGGGGCAATCCATTTAAGGCCGTAAAGGGTGTTTTGAGGAATTTGCCAGGATGTCGCAAGAGATCTGAAGGATCTGCCTTTAATTGGATAAGTCGTTGAACTTGTTCCAGCTGGTGCCGAAAGAGATACGCGGTCCTTTCTTTAGTTCCATACAGATTGGAAAGGGCTGCAAACGGGCTTCCCTTGACATGCTGGAATAACATAGCAGGACCACCCACATGAAAGACCCGGCGATGGATTTCACCCATTTCAAGATTCGGATCAATCGCTTCTTCGATACGGAGGAGCTGATCACCCGGTAGGTCTTCGACAGCATGTCTTAAAGAAGGATACGCCAATATCTTGTTGTCAGGTTAAAATAAAATTGAATAAATAGTAAATGGCTTAAATTGTTGCACAAACCTAAGATATAGGAAAGGAAATTGCAGGAAAATTAAAGTTGCCTGTTCCGGGCGATCAATTTCTGGTAGTCTGCATCCTTGTGGAGCACAATCAGGTCAGGATCATGTTGGAAGGTATTGCCTGTCTGGAATTTCATGCCTTCATCGAGTGCATTTGACAAATATTTCAGGGCCGCAGCTTTCTCGCCAAGGTTAGCTTTGATTTTTCCTTGCTGGTATGGAACGACACCGTAACCGTATTCGGTTTTCATGGATTCCAGTTCGGAGATGAGGGTATTGGCCAGGTTGATTTTTTGCTGGAGGGCATAGATCACGCCAAGTTCTCCTTTGAGCCAGGGATCTTGTGGATATTTTTTGGTTTCGGCCTGATAGATCTTTTCAGCCATTGCCAGATTGCCTAGCATTTTGTGACAACGGCCTACTTTCCAGTTAACCTTATTGCCATAGAGGGCAATGGCTTTTTTCGAGTAGTAATGGCTTAATTCATTTTTTGTATGCACTAGTGCATACTGTGCGGCTATGCGTAAATAAAATTGCTGGATATCCCAGGTTGAAGATGTTTTCGCTGATTTGGATATCAATTCCTGGATGGCCGTGGTATCACCTGTCACTACATGATAGTTGATCAACCGGCTGATTTGCGAGGGTAATGACGCATAGGGCCTTAACTGGCGGGCTATCTTTCCCGCTGTAGTTAGGTCTGCAATGTCGATGCTGGCTTGCAAGGCAAGACTGGCCCTTGACCTGCAATAGACACATGCATTGAGATCAAGCGTATCTGCACCAATCTCACTATAGAATTTTAAG
>DATHZY010000106.1:0-2778 GCA_035458325.1 Saprospiraceae bacterium
TCTGCCGCATTTACCCCACTAAAATGCCGTGTTTACAACCGTATTTCTATTTTAGAATAGAATAAGTTTACTTTCAAAACACGAGCCTATGCTTTTGAAAAATAAAAATGCCGTGATTTATGGAGTCTCCGATTCAATGGCCGGAGCAATTGGCCGCGCCTTTGCCAAGGAGGGTGCCCGCGTTTTTCTGACTGGCCGCTCTCTTGAGAAAGTAAAAAAAGTTGCGGATGAGATTATCGCATCGGGAGGGAAAGCCGAAGCTGCACAGGTTGATGCCTTAGATGAAAAAGAAATTGCCGATCACTTGGAGGCTGTACTAGCCATGGCCGGCACGGTTGATATTTCATTCAACGGCATTTGCATCCAGGATATCCAGGATATTCCACTGATTGATATGTCCCTTCAGGATTTTGTGCGACCGGTTACCATTGCCATGCAAACGCAATTTCTGACCACTACTGCTGCAGGCAGGATCATGGTAAAGCAAGGATCCGGGGTCATTCTTTCACTCACCGCTACTCCCGGTGGCGTAGGATACCCGCTTGTGGGTGGCTTTGGCCCGGCATGCTGCGCGATCGAGGGTTTTTCAAGAGATCTGGCGATTGAGCTGGGGCCACATGGCGTCCGTGTGATCAATATCCGTTCGGCAGGATCTCCAGACTCCCGGCCGTTTCGGGATGCTCTGGCCAGTGATGAGGATGCGGTACAAAACTTCCTGACGAAACTGGAAGACGATACCATGCTTAAACAGTTGCCCATGATGGCCGATATCGCAAATGTGGCGCTCTTTCTCGCCTCGGATTTGGCTGGCAAGATCACCGGTGTGACGATCGATGTCACTGCGGGCACCACCAACGGATTAAATTATAAAATCCCCGTGATTCCATTCGTTTAGACACTGGATATACCTAGGGCAATAGCTCACTACCCTAAGGTGTGAGGAGTGCATACTCAGGCATATCTTCTTCGACTCATCGTCGACTTTTCTTTGAGTCATCTTCGACTCTTGTTCGACTTGAACCCGAAGATGATACGGAGTAAAGGCGAAGCTCCGTCAGCGATAATACGGAGATCATAACCGAAACCGATTACTTATTTCTAGGTCGTTTGAACATTTTTAAAGGCGTAGTACCTTGACTTTGGGGATTGGAATCTACGGTTTTTAGAACGCGGATTTTGGATCGATTAAGCTCCAGCGCCGAGCTTTTCTTCGAGGTCTTGAAGATCGGATGGACGCTAGGTGTAGTTTGCCCACCCTGCAACCTGGCCCAAGGCTAAAACAATCCGTGGGATTGTTTTTTTACGCCTTGTCCTACCCAAATATTCTTACCAATTTAATATTGGCCAGAAAACTTAAAACGCTCTCCAATGAGCGAATTGCAAATTCGTTGTGATATGTAGACGTAGTTACAACCTACGCCTAGACTGCGATCACCCTGCCGAGAAATCATTTCAATGGTTTTGGTCAATCAGACATCTGACCCGCTCAACCCAGCTCCTCCAGTGTCTTTTCGATCAGCTTCTTCATGGCCAGGATACCGTCGGTGTTGGACAGGTAGCTGGTGTCGCCGCCCATGTCCCGGTAGAGACCGCCCTCGTATTCGATGCCGATGTATCCGCCCGTCCAGCCGGAGGCCTTGATCAGCTCAAACATCCGCCGGTAGTCGGTCTCCGGGTCATTGCCCGCCGCGTCAAACTTGTGGGATTTGGCGCTGATGCCTTTCGCATAGGGCATCATCTTGGCCACACCTTCGTACTTGTCATGCTCCTTGATACAGGTCGTACTCAGGAGCGCCTGGATGCCCGCGCCTTCGGGTTTGCTTCGCTGTGCGCAGAAGTTGCCAAAGTCGGGCAGGAAGCCTTTTTTGTCGGATTTGACCTGGCTCATGACACCGACGAGCCAGTCCGGATCGGTCGAGTAGCCGAAATGATTCTCTACGATCACATTCATACCAGTCTTTTCACCATACTCCAGCAGCGCAGCATAGCCGTCCACTGCGGCTTTGGCCACCTCTTCGGCGCTTCCTTCCTCCGGCTCCCCACTCAGGGCTTTGCTGGAGTCTCCGAGGTTGACGCGGATGGAGGTGCAGCCGAGGTATTTGGCGGTATCGATCCAGGGATGATGGCTTTCCACGGCCTTTTTGCGGGCGGCGGAGTCCAGTGAAGCGAGGTTTTCCCCATCGACCATGATCAGGTGATTGGTCGCTCCGAGGTCGTCAGTGATATTTTTGAGTTCTTTCAGGAAAGCCGCATCGGTGTGCTTTCCGTTGAAAAACATCGAGACGTATTCCAGAGCGTTGATCCCAAGTTCTTTGACCGCGCGCTGGGGAAAGTCCAGCATGGTCATTTTGCCGGAGAACAGTTCGGAGGCATAGGAGAATTGTCCGAGGGAGATCTCTGCGGTGAATTTCCTTGTGTCCATGAGCGGACCGGCCAGCAGTCCAGAAGACAAAAGTGGGGAAAGTCCGATGCCCGCTGATGCGAGGCTGAGTTTGTGAATGAAATCGCGTCTGGAAGGTTCCATTTTGGGTTATGATTAATGGGAAGATAGGAGGTCTCAAAAGATAGTCAGATTGAATTATTCAACCCATTTTGAATGCTGAATTTCTTCCGGTCAAATCATCAGACGAGCTCAAAAATCAACTATGATTTTTGAAATGGCTGAAAGCCATTCTGCCCAATATCGCCTTTACCCCATGGCCCACGGTTGGTGAGCTGAGTCGAACCATAAACAGTGGGTTATGGTCAACCAGAACCGAAGCCAAAACCATTTCAATA
>DATHZY010000107.1:0-3681 GCA_035458325.1 Saprospiraceae bacterium
TCTTTTTTCTCCGATCAACACAAAGATATTGTCATAGGTATTGCGGATATGATCGATGAGCAGGTTGATGTTGAGGAGGTTCTTGATTTGTTTCGAGGTGACCGGGGCGCTTTTATCTTCCACCATGCTGATCAGGTAGAGGGTCGTTGCTTTCTGGTTTAAGAGCAACTTGTTGAGATACTCATTAGCCTGGTTCATCTGGTCCTGGAATTCTGCTTCTGTTGTGAAATTGATAATCCGGTTGAGAATAGAGTTCAGGTTTTTAATCCGCAGGCATTGTTGTATGATCTCCTGCAGGGCAATGGGTAACGAAAGATCTGCCGTATTGGATCCGGTATCAATAAACTTGAGTTTTCCGGCGTCCCTGTCTCTGGGTTTTACCGTGCGGGAAGCGAAACCAATAAACCAGGGCATGATGGAAAGGAAAAGAATGGCGCATACTATATTAAATAGCGTATAAAAAACAGCAAGGCCGGTTGGCATCGCCCATTTGTCCACTACCGGGTTTCCCGTCTTAAAAAAGTAGACCATCATCCAGGAAACAAAGGACAGGATCAGCGGTAAAAAGAGAAGAAAAAGAAAAACCCCTAAGAGATTAAAAAAAACATGGAGTCTCGCCGCTTTCTTTGCTTCAGTGTTACCAACCCAGGAGGCAATTTCCGTACTCACCGTGGTGCCGATAGCCCCACCCAGGACCATCACAGCAGCAATATTAAAAGGGAGCCATCCATTCAGCACCAGGGTCAGGGTCAGCGCCATGGAAGCACTGGAAGATTGTATCAGGGCTGTAAACACGAACCCGATGGTGAGAAAAAGGACAATGGAGAGAAAGCCATGGTTTCCCAGCCTTGAAATATAGTAAATGAGGTCCTGTTGTTTCTGGATATCCGGTACAACGTCCTTGAGGAATTGCAGGGCAATCAGGAGAATTGAAAAACCGATCACCGTCTCTGCCCAGTGCCTGTTTTTCCCGTTCTTGATAAACAGGAAGGGCATGGCCAGGGCAATCATCGGGAGGCATAACGTAAAGAGGTTATACTCAAACCCTAAAATCGTGACCATCCATATAGTGACCGTACTGCCGACATTCGCTCCGATAATGATTCCCGCCGCTGCAGAAAGCGAAATAATGCCCGCATTGACAAAGCTGACGGTGATGACTGTTGTGGCAGAACTGGACTGAAGGGCGGCGGTGGTAAAAAAACCGGTCAGGAAGGTGGAGATTTTATTTTGGGTGACGCGCTGGAGAGCATCGCGGAGTTGAAGGCTCGCTAATCGCTGGACCCCCTCACTCATGACCTTCATACCATAGATAAAAAGCGCCAATGCGCCTATTACCTGAAGGATACCGAGCCAGCCAAGATCTGCCATAGTTGATGGTGTAAAGTAATAGAATATCTAAGGTCCGCTTCCTCCCGGCAATGTAAATTCATTGTATCCTCAGATCCGATTCGGATACCCGGCTTAAAATATGTAGCTTTACACCCCGTAACAACCTCCTCAGGTCATGGTAAAGTATATTTTTGTTACGGGTGGTGTAACTTCTTCACTCGGAAAGGGAATCATTTCAGCCTCATTAGCTAAGCTATTGCAGGCCAGGGGGTTATCCGTCACTATTCAGAAGTTCGATCCGTATATCAACGTCGATCCGGGTACCCTCAATCCATATGAGCACGGTGAGTGCTATGTCACGGACGACGGAGCCGAAACTGACCTGGATCTGGGCCATTACGAGCGTTTTCTCGGAAAGCCATCTTCCCAGGACAACAATGTGACTACCGGTAGGATCTACCAGACCGTCATCAATAAGGAAAGGGCAGGTGATTACCTCGGGAAAACCGTCCAGGTTGTACCACATATCACCGATGAAATCAAGCGCAGGATCAGGGCCCTCGGTAAAACAGGCGATTATGATGTTGTGATTTCAGAAATCGGGGGTACCGTCGGTGACATCGAATCCCTGCCATATCTCGAAGCTATCCGCCAGATCCGTCTCGAACTCGGTGCTGGAAATGCGATCACTATCCACCTGACCCTGATACCTTACCTGAGCGCGGCCGGCGAATTGAAGACCAAGCCTACCCAACACAGTGTGAAGGAATTGCTCCAGACAGGTAACCAGCCTGATATCCTCGTATGCAGGACCGAGCATCCACTCAACGATGAGCTTCGACGCAAGATTTCCCTTTTCTGTAATGTGGACCGTCATTCGGTCATCGAGGCAATAGATGCCGAGACGATCTACGATGTGCCCTTGCTGATGAAGGATGAAAACCTCGACAAGATCGTCCTGGGTAAATTGAACCTGGATGCTTCCACCGAGCCTAATCTGACTGCCTGGAGGGCTTTCCTCAAGAAATTAAAAGAACCAAAGAATACCATACGCATCGGGTTGGTTGGTAAATACAACAAGCTTCCGGATGCCTACAAATCCATCAATGAATCATTTGTGCATGCAGGCGCAGCCAATGAATGTAAAGTTGAAGTAGAACCAATACATGCAGAGGCGCTTGAAGTGATTGACAATATAGGCGAAGCACTTTCACACCTGGATGGTGTGTTGGTTGCTCCGGGATTTGGAGAGCGCGGTATTGAAGGAAAAATCAATGCTATCCGCTACCTGCGGGAAAATAATCTTCCGTTTTTTGGTATTTGTCTTGGATTGCAATGCGCTGTCGTTGAGTTTGCCCGCAATGTCATGGGCCTCGAAGATGCCTATAGCACAGAGATGAAGCCGGATGCTGCTCATCCTGTCATCGACCTGATGCATGATCAGAAGAATGTAAAGATGAAAGGTGGTACGATGCGCCTTGGAGCTTATGCCTGCGAGGTCAAGGATGGAACACAAGCCTACAAGGCTTATCAATCAACGCTGATCTATGAGCGTCACCGTCATCGCTATGAACTCAACAATGAGTACCTCAAGGATTTTGAATTTGAAGGGCTGATCGCTTCCGGCATAAATCCGGACACCAAACTGGTGGAGATCATGGAGCTTGCGCATCATCCGTTTTTCCTGGGTACCCAATATCACCCGGAACTCAAGAGCACGGTTGAAACACCACATCCGCTTTTTGTTGCTTTTGTTCGCGCCTGCCTGGAAGAAAAACTCAAAAGGCAAGAGAATGGCCAAACCGGCACCGTGATGTCCGGTAAAAAATTGGTAACAAAATAAACCTATTGGTAAAACGGATCAGTGCAGTGCAGCCCGCAAGGGAAGGCCTTTAACGATCTCTGCTTCTTTGTCGATCCACCAGGCCAGTCGCTTGTATACTTTGTCTTCAGGAAAATACCGGAGAGCCATCTTTACATAGACATGCCCGTGTTTAGCTTCTGACGTCCAGAGCATTTTATAAAATTTAGCCAGCTCCACATCTTCCATGTGGTCGGCCACAATTTTAAAACGCTCGGCGCCCCGCGTTTCCAGGACAGAAGCAATCAGCAGGCGATCCAGGAACCTTTCCTCCAGCCCGTCATGCTGTGATTTCATCAATCCTTTTATATACAGGTCTTCATGGATGGTATGCGATAACTGGATGCCCCTTGACTCCATGACTTTATACACCTTTTGAAAATGTTCTAATTCTTCGACACCGATATCAATGAGTTCAGGAATGATCTCTACACGGTTAGGATACTTGGCCACCAGGCTCATAGCCGTAGCCGACGCCTTCCTTTCAC
>DATHZY010000108.1:0-2942 GCA_035458325.1 Saprospiraceae bacterium
TTCAATACGCTTCTGACGCCAGAGATCCAACCTCCATCTATAGATCCTCCGGGATGGGTAATACAAAGGAAATATGCGCAACAGGACTACGCTGAAAAACTGAATGCCTTCCTTGCGGAAAGGAACAAGTCCATTAAAACACTGAAGGCTTTAAAAAATCCGGCATGGAAAAATATCTATGCGCATCCTTTTGCAGGAGATCTTTCGGCTTATCAGTTGCTCGCTAACTGGCTGGCGCATGACTACCATCACATCCGGCAGATCAACCGGAGGTTGTATGAATACCTTCGGGAAAATAGTAAGGTGGGGCTGGGGTATGCAGGAGATTGGTGAAAGCAAGGAGCAAGTCGAAGCGCAGCGGAGATCCCGCCAAATGCTCGGCATTTGTAGCGGGAGAGCAAGGGGTAATGGCGGAAGAGGCCTAAGGGAGCAATGGGAAAAATAAACAGTGACGTTGCGGCGTCGCGTCGTTGCGCGAGAAAATTTTTGAAGTATTCAAACCTTAGAATAACTGAAGGGCGAAAGAGGCTTAAGAGGCTTAAGGGATGAAGGGAGCAAGGGGTCAATGGAAAAATAAGCTATGACGTTGCGGCGTCGCGGCGTTGCGCGAAAAATGAATTTAGAGAATTCAAAGCCTAAGAATAACTACATGGCTAAAGAGGCGGAAGAGGCTTAAGAGGCCAAAGGGGCTAAAGAGGCTTAAGTGCAAAATGGAAACTGGAATATTTTAAATTTTCTGGAAAACCTTGGCGGTCGATGCTCCTGATGCATCTGTCAGTTTGATGACATAGGAGCCTGGAGGCAAACCATCCACGTCAATTGTTTTTGATTGATTCAGCATAGACAACGAGTCCCTGAATAGGCGATGGCCGGTCATATCCAACAATTCCATTAAAACCTCATGTGAGGAGTTTCCATCCAGGGCAAGCTGCAAGACATCGTGAGCAGGATTAGGTTGAATATGCCATTGAAAAGCAGATCCATGATCGATGACGGAAACAGTTGAAACTGCATAGCATCCTGAAAAGACATCACACACCTCATTCGTTGTGTACCTGACGCTGTAATATCCACTGACCACTGGGGTAAAGGACGGCTGATCAGCTCCCGGAATGGGCAAGCCGGTTTCACAATCAAACCATTGGTATGTAGGCTGAAGCGCTGGCGTCCAGCTTGAATCACCAAAACAAACGTACAAATCAGGTTCGGTAGATTGCTCTGCCGTCCAAAGCGTGTTGCCGATCAATGTAATTGTGGTATCAATGTTGGTTTGAATAAGCGAAACATCCAGGATCAAACCACATATGAAGGTGTCAAGGAATAGTTGATAAGACCCTGGTTCGGTGATCGGATATCCCGCCATCCAAATAGTATCGCCGGCACAGATTCTGCTTTTTAAACAAGCATTTAAGGGAAACTCTTGCACCAACTCTAACGTAACAATTGAGTCAGCACCGTTGGATGCCTCATATACCTGCTGATACGTCCCTGGTTGAAGGTATGGAACTCCATTAAAATAGAACGTGTCCCCTTCACAAAAGTACCCACTCACTTGTTCAAAAACATTTTCGATCAGTGTATCGCATCGTAGCTTATACTGATTGTACATTTCTCGAGGATAATAAAGTGCCGTAAGATTTTCGTTTGCGGGATGATCATCCAGGCCATCACAGTGCCGGCCATAGGCATGCTCCACCTGCAGGTAAGTGCCGTCGCTGCATTCACTAAAAAACTCAGCATCGCCGCCGAGTACAATATCTCCATACAACGTCGCTCCCCAGCAAAAGGTATTGTCCCTAAGAACCGCATCATCGTAGGCTGAGGTGAAAAATATCAACGAATTTCCCGTTATACGAGTATCATCATAGATCGTGCAACCTCCAAATACGTGGGCTTCCTCTTCCACTCTTGCGCGTCCATACACGCTGGCATCTTCGCCAACGATAGCCCTCCCTGAAATGGAGGCACTATCCCCTATGAAGGCATTGTTTCTAATAATGGCATAATCCAAAATTTTTGCATCTCCGGTCACGCGAGCCTGATCAAGCACCTGGGCCTTCGGTCCGACATAAGCAGTTGCATCTACTGACGCTGTGTTCGCTACAAAACCACCTCCATTGCTATGAGGTGCTCCAGGAATTCCACTATCCGCTTTTCGATAGCCAGGTTGAAATCCTTCCGGCCATGCATTCTCTATAATAAACTCATACGGATACCTGTAGATTCTGGGGAATCCTATCTCCCATGCATAGTTGTGATGAACCTGCGGAGCGCCTGTCACCACAAGGAACAATTCTTGTTCATCATCCTCCAGTTCAAACACGATTTCTTCGCCACTCTGATACAAGGGGCTATACCGTGTCTGATTGTCTTGATTGCGGGCAACCAATCCAAAACGCCAACCTGTAATATCATGGCCGGGAAAAATAAACTGTCCCTCCAGTCTGAGATGTATGATCCGCTGATCACATCCGGGTATGGATTCAGGGTACAACCGGATGATATTATATCCATAATCCTGAGGAGCCAGGTGATTTGGAATCCGGTACCAACCTCTTGACGTATCTACAGCCTCAGGAATGAAGGTAAGGTGTGAAACAAATTTAGATTCAAGTGTTGAAGCCCGCTCTCTCAGCAGATCGCCGATTTCATAATCCCAGTTGACATTGCGCATGGCATATTCACCAAACATATCATTGAGTGCCTCCTGGTCTATACCTTTCAATCGCTTGTAAGTCTCCAGAGGATGTTCACCGATATTGGATTCATTCCACATGCGGTTGATCATGGAGATACCGTCTTGTTCTTTGATGAATTGCAGAAATACAAATGCCTGGTAATGATGCCTGGTCGAGCTCCAGTGAAACTGGCAGGTATTGAGCCATCGGGCCATGTCAAATTCGAGCGCGACCGAAGGATATTTTTGAAGCGCCATGAACTCT
>DATHZY010000109.1:0-3278 GCA_035458325.1 Saprospiraceae bacterium
AAAAATTAAATAGTAGAGACGCGATTAATCGCGTCTCTACTATTTAATTTTTAAATCATCGGTTCCTTCGCCTCAGCCTCAGCCTTCGCCTTAAATTCATTTCTTGAAAATAAAATAGACTGCAAGGATCAGGAAAACAAATCCGATAAAGTGATTGAACCGGAAGGTTTCGTTTTTAAATACAAGCAATGCGAAGACAGTGAAGATGATCAGTGTAATCACTTCCTGGATGACCTTCAATTGGACTAAAGAAAAGGGACCGCCGTATTGCTGATACCCGAGTCGATTGGCGGGAACTTGCGCGCAGTATTCAAACAAGGCAATACCCCAGCTGATCAGGATGATAGAAATCATACCGAGCTTATGAAAGCCTTTCATTTCGCCAAACTTCAGGTGGCCGTACCAGGCGAGGGTCATGAAGATATTGGAGAGTACCAGGAGTCCGATGGTGATGAGTCCGCGTGACATGGGTGAGAGGTGTGAGAGAGTAAGAGAGTAAGAGAGTAAGAGGTCAAAGATATAGAGATTCTCTTTGCCCCTAAATCCCCTGAAGGGGACTTCATTTTACTACCACCATTATAAGTCCCCTTTAGGGGATTTAGGGGTAAAAAAAAAGCCGCAAGCGGGTGCTTGCGGCCTTGTATAAAACTATATTGGTATGAAAGTAAGCCGTTATTGCTTTGATATCTGTTGGGTGTAGAATTGGTCACCCTGGTTGACGGTGATGATGTAGTTGCCCTGGGGCATGTCTTTTATGTTGATATCATTTTGATAATATCCGGATGGATTTTCGTTGCGGTCACTGTAGACTACCTTACCATTGACATCGGTAATAGCTACGGTAAGGGGACCTGGCTTGGTGCTGAAGGTAAATGAAAATACGCCGTCAGATGGATTTGGATAAATGCGTGCATTTTCAAGTTCGAGGGTTTCAACATTACTCAGACCATCTGGGTCATCTCTTAGCTGATCCGGGTTAACCTCCGTTGGGGTCTCGGGCTGACCACAATCTGATCTGGACATATGTTCGTATCCCGGTAATTCTGACCATGCTTTCAGGTCGGCTTTTGCCTTGAGGGATTTTCCATCGCGGTCATACTTGACAGTGACGCGGTCACCTGGCCTGAAATGGGACAGTGCTTCAAACAATGTTGAAAAGTCGTTCACTTCATAACCGTCGATGTACCTGATGATATCACCTTCACGAAGTCCGGCTTGCTGGGCTGCTCCCTGATCAATCAACCTGCTGATTTGTGCTCCGGTGAGTTCTCCCCTGGCATCCGCATAGACACCTAATGCAGCGCAATTGTATTTCTTTTCGCCAACATTTACATAAGCGTAGGCTCTGTTCTTGCTTCCATTGTCATGCCAGTAACCTATGTGATTTTCTGTAATCACTTTATCATCCATATCCCTGGTGATGACGATGACTTTATCTTCATTCAGTGGTGTGGCCAGTGGGTCCAGGGTGCCTTCAACGGTGACCTGGTCTCCTGCTGACCTGAAGAGGAACAGACGCTCACCTTCTGCTTTCTGTACGTCGCCTTCTATCGTAACCTGTTGAATGATTTCAGGGTTGACTGCCATTTCTTCGAGCAGCTTAGCGGGTTCATCTCCTTCTGCAATCCAGGTTTCGGTTACGGTCTTGCCATTATCGTCTACTTTCTTCGTGGTGATCGTGATACGTTTTGTAGTGTTATCCACGGTGGTCGTGGACTGGGCTACTGCCGACAAGCTAAACAGTGCGCATAAAGCAATCAGTAAAGTTGCATGTTTCATAATAGAAGATGATTGAATTGGGTTTAAACGGTTACGATTTCATTGAAAAGATAGTCCTATTCCTTCCGGATGTCAAGATGCCCTGGAGTTTATTCGATAGACAGATGC
Organism: Saprospiraceae bacterium; assembly: GCA_035458325.1. Taxonomy (GTDB): domain Bacteria; phylum Bacteroidota; class Bacteroidia; order Chitinophagales; family Saprospiraceae; genus Opimibacter. The sequence continues at coordinate 1,888 of DATHZY010000109.1, forward strand.
ATCCGGGAGACGAATTACATACGTTGTTTGCTCTTCGTGGTGAACTCCACCTTTGAATTACCGGAGAGTTCGATGCCTTGTTGCTGCTCATACAGCCTGAGGTACTTCTGATGAATGGAGTCAGGCATTTTCTCGCCGTTGATCTTCAATTTATCTGGCGTCAGTTGTACTTCCACTTCAGCACCTTCTTTTACCAGACCATCGCGGACCATTTGATCACTGAGGCTCAGGCTCGGAGTTCGGAAGCCGTATACGTATGGATGTGGTTGATAGAGCATGTCTAATTCGCGTTCCAGGGCCCTGAGATCCTCAGCTTTGCCGGATTCGAGGTGCCTGAGTTCCTGGCGCATCCTGTCTTGTTCAGCACGCCATTCATTGGCATGTTCGCGGGAATGTTCCCTCCATTCTTGCTGCTGTGCGCGCCATTGTTCGGCGTGAGCGCGCCATTCTTCACCCATTGATTGAGCATTTAGTTCCATCGATTCGGCCCATCTTTTCATTTCTTCGTCATTCATGACCCTTCCATCTATTGTAATATTAGTAGGCATATCTCCCGAAAAACTAAAATGCTGCGCACTGATTTCAGTTGAATCTCCGTCGTTGATAATGATGATTCGGGTATTGCCATCTGGTGTACTGTCCGTTAATATTCGCATATTTTCCATCTCCTCTCCATTCCAGATGTTTATTTCAGGGACATCGCCATACCATCTGATATTGTCTGCAAAAAGATGCTCCATATTGATCTCCGGCATCTCGGGTATTTCAGGCATTTCAAAACCTTCTATCATGTATGGCATATCGGGTATCATAGGCATGCCGGGCATTGGAGGTATTGTTGGCATTATAAATTGAAAACCTTCCATCGCGATAGGAGCTGCCATACCTCCAAACAGATCATCAATGACTGCACTGTAGGCTTCATATTCGGAAGGTTGTATTTCTTTTCCATCGATGGTGAGTTCCTTGATGTCGCCATCCTCCATTTCAATACTGATATCCTGTTCATCTGTTTTCTTATGGATCCGGTATGTTCCCTTGGTCGGAATCGAATCTGGTTTTGATTCGTCAAGAAATGCAACATGTGCAATAGTGGACATAGGTGCCGGTGGTACTAATTCCGCTTTGGAATCAATCGTGGTATGACTGGTCAGTGTAAAGGCCAGGAAGCATAAGGTAGTCAAGCTCAGGAGCACTGTTTTTTCCATTTGATTATGATTTTTATAAGGAAGATTGAGAATTCGTTGTATGCGGGCGAGCATAGCGCCTTTGCGTGAGGCGAAACCAACAGCCAGCGCAGGGCCCTGACGTGTCTGCATCTCTTGCACTGTCATGAGTGCTTTGGCATAACCGAGATGATCGCCACACCATTTAACTGCCAAATCATCCGC
>DATHZY010000110.1:0-5681 GCA_035458325.1 Saprospiraceae bacterium
GATTTCGGATACTGGCAACCAAATATACCCGAAGTCGATGTCAACATCGCTAATGGTGTACCGGTATGCAACCGGGATTTCAGAGTTCATATCCTGCTTCGTAACAAGAGCCCGTATGCCACCCTCGGTCATTTCGTTCTCCATTTTAATGACCAACTGACACTGATCCAAAGCTCCATACCCTACAGTCAGTTAAGTGCAGGGCAGATCATTTTTGAAGACCTGACTATTGAACCACTTGGTATCCTTGTCATCACGCTGGATTTTACCGCACCGGGCTTTACAACAGAAGGAATTGCACTCTTCTTTAACGGAATTTATAGTACTTCCGATGGTGTTTATGAAGGTATCACATTGGATACAGTAGTCTGCTCCTATGATCCGAATGATAAAAAAGTGGAAGCCACCGGTGATTTTATTGATGACTATTCCCTGATTGCCGATCCGTTGAAATACACGATCCGTTTCCAGAATGAAGGCACGTACAAGGCTTTTGATATCACGATTATTGATACACTCGATCAGCTTCTGGATCCATCTACTTTTGAATTAGTCGCCAGCAGTCATGATGTGGAAGCGACCATCACTACCAGTGGAATCATCACCTTTGTCTTTCGGAACATAGATCTGCCGACGCGTTCAGACGATGATTTAGGAAGCCAGGGATTTGTTTCGTTTACGGTAAAACCGGATCATGAACTTACGGGATTGGTGAGCATCCGTAACAAAGCAAGTATCTATTTTGATTTTAATCCTCCAATCGTGACCAATATCGCCCACTGGCATGTGGTGGATGATCTTGCTATCGTTTCTACTAAAGAGGTGTATGCACACATGTCTGTTTATCCCAACCCAACACAGGGGACACTGTACCTGACGATCGACAAGGAAGCCGATTATACTATTTGGGATTGTGCAGGCAGACATGTTGATGCAGGCATACTTCAACCTGGCAGCAATTCCATTCACCTGGACGTACCCTACGGCATTTATTACTTGCAGGTGAGGGATGGTGATCAGGTATTTGCACCTGTAAAAGTGGCGGTGATTCGATAAGCGAAGGTAAATCCTTAACAGAAATGACAACCTCTAAACATTCAATCACTTTTACCTTTCTCCTTCTTGCATCTCTTCACTACGCCATCGGGCAAAATGGCCCGCAAGCCGGTGACTATCTCCGCCTGGCCGATGACTTTAAGAAAAACATGCAGCCCGACAGCGCCATCCTGTATTATGAAAAAGCTTCGACGGCCTATGAGGCACTCGGCGATACAGAACAATGGGTAAACGCGTATAACCAAATCGGAGTCATCCTGACCAGGCAAGATAAATACGAAGCTGCCAGATCCTATTTGGACAAAGCACTATCTATGGGCCTGGCATCCCTGGATACCAACAACCTCACCCTGGCTACAACCTATATCAGCCTCGGTGTTGTCTATAATGCAGAAGAAAACTACACCCAATCATTATCCTATCATTTCAAGGCGCTGGATATCCGGCTTCGGGTCCTCGGCGAGATGGATGCCCAGGTTGCCACCAGCTATGGAAACATCGGCAATGTATACCTCAACGCCAAAGCCTATGAGCTAGCAATCGAGGCCCATGTAAAAGCCATGAAAATCAGGGAAACCCTGTTTGGAGAAAATAGTGTGGAAGCCATGCAGTCCTACACCAACCTTGGAAATGCATACAGGGAAAAAAAGGATTACGAAACATCTGTATCCTATTTTGGGAAAGCTCTGCTCAATAAAATCAGGCAGGTAGGCATAAGACATAAAGACCTGGCCAGATTTTACAAGAACCTCAGCGATGTTTATTACCTGATGGACAATAAAGTGGAAGGCGATATCTATAAAGCCAAATACGAAAAAGCACTTACCTATTAAATTGAATAGTTCGTCAGGATTCTTTACTTTTACGCTGTTCCCTCTATCCATACGAATCCAAATTTTGCCTGATGAAGTATTGCATCGTCCTTCTTCTGTGTCTCCTATTTTCTATTCATGCCTGGAGTCAGCCCTGGCTTGAACTCCTGCCAGACAAGCCGCGCACTGAACTGACCTTCTATGATTACCGGCAAGCCTTTGAATCCTATTGGGCTCCTTACCAGGTGACCGATGGCTACTACACTGAAAACGGAGAAACGGTCAAAGCATCCGGATGGAAACAATTCAAGCGATGGGAATACATGATGCAGTCCCGTGTCGATCCGGTCACCGGAGCTTTTCCAACTAAAACTCCATTCCAGATCGTCAAAGAATATTACCAACAACATCCGGTTCCGCGCGAGCTCCCCGCATCAGATTGGAAATCATTGGGCCCTTCCACTTCGCCGGGTGGATACCAGGGCATAGGCCGTACCAATTGCGTAGCCTTTCATCCAACGGATCTCCTTACGGTATGGGTGGGTGCCGCATCAGGCGGATTGTGGGTGACCCATGACGGTGGCAGCACCTGGACATGCCTCACGGATAAGACCGAATCGCTCGGCCTGAATGATATCATCATCCCATCTGATTATGAATCTTCAAAAACCATCTACATTGCTACGGGAGATAAAGATGCATTTGACAATCACAGTGTCGGTGTATTGAAATCCACAGATGGTGGACAGACCTGGCAGACCACGGGCCTTTCATTTGAACTGGCCGAACGCAAACAAGTCAACCGGATACTCCAGCATCCCCAAAACCATGATATCCTCATCGCCGCCACGACGGACGCCGTATACAAGACCTCCGATGGTGGTGTGACCTGGGATGAAGAATTGATCCATGAATTCTTCATCGACATGGAAATGCATCCTGCTGATCCGGATATCCTCTACGGGTCGAATTTTGACGGTGAAGTATATGTGTCCCTGGATGGCGGACAACAATGGACAAAGAACCTGATGGATGTTACTGCAGGTCGTACTGAGATGGCCGTCAGTCCCGCTCAACCGGATTGGTTGTATGTGATCACCGCGACCGGCAACCTGAAAGGAATCTATAAATCAACCGATCGCGGATCCTCCTTTGAGAAAAGAATGGCGGGCGATACCCTCAATCTCCTTTCATACAATTATGATGGATCCGGTACCACCGGCCAGGGCAGCTATGATCTCGCCATGGCAGCTTCTCCTATCGATCCAAATGTGTTATTGGTAGGTGGTATCAATACCTGGCGTTCCACAGATGGCGGAGTCCATTGGACACTCATGACGCATTGGGCCAATGGTGGTGTACAAGTCGTACATGCTGACAAACACAACCTGCGGTTTCGCAGCAACGGTGATGTATGGGAATGTAATGACGGTGGCCTCTACGTATCGTATGATCAAGGTGTGACCTGGCATGACAAAACGAATGGCATGGCCATCAGCCAGATGTACAAGATGGGCACTTCCGCCACGGAAAAAGACGAAGTGATCACCGGCTTGCAGGACAATGGCAGCAAACTTCGCACGGCACTGGGGTGGCAGAATGTAAATGGCGGTGATGGTACCGACTGCATGATTGATCCCGTTGATTACCGCATACAATACAGCTCGTCGCAAAGCGGAAATATATTCCGGACCCTTGACCACTGGACTACTTCGTTATACATCAAGCCACAGGCAGCGGGTGCCGGATTATGGGTCACTCCATATGCATTGGATCCACAGCAACCCAATATCATTTATGGTGGTTTCAAGGAAGTGTGGAAGTCAATTGACCGGGGAACCTCATGGAATCAAGTATCCACCATCAGTGCATCCGCTAAAATCAATTCGATAGCTGTCGCTCCTTCCAATTCGGATATCGTCTATGTGGCCGAAGCCGGCAGAATGTGGAAGACCCTGACCGCTGGCGAACCATTTGAAAAAGTGTTTGTGTACGATGTGGGTGGATGGATTACCAACATTGCTGTAAAACATGATGATCCACAAACCGTATGGTTATCCTGCGGCGGCTTTATCGATCCGGGAGTATATGCGACAACGGATGGTGGCGAGACGTGGACCAACATCTCACAAGGCTTACCCCTCATACCGGTCAACACCATTGTACAAAACAAACAATCAGTGGATGAGGTAGAATTGTATGCGGGGACTGACCTCGGTGTGTTTTATAAAAAAGGTGATGGGGAGTGGATGCCTTTCAATACAGGATTACCGAATGTGATAGTCACTGACCTTGAATTCTATTATGCCCCTGATCCGACACTGACCCTGTTGCGCGCATCCACTTATGGCAGAGGATTGTGGGAGACACGCGTTCTCTTCAATTCTACTCCGATGCAGTTTGTATCCGGCACGGCAAAACAACCTAATACAGACCTTGTCATTCCAGGCACCAGTGATGCGGAGATCCTCAAACTGGAAATTTACACCACCGGGGATCTCGAACCCCTGAAAGCGACCTCCTTTACCTTCAATACCAACGGATCCACTAACCCGGAAACAGATATCCTGAGTGCGCGCGTTTATTATACCGGCACCCTCAATGGATTCCAGACCACTACCCTATTTGGACATTCTGTTACCAAGCCTGATGGAACATTTACGGTGGAGGGCGAACAAGTATTAAGTACTGGTCCCAATTATTTCTGGCTGGCCTACCACGTATCCCAGGATGCCTCTCTCGGCAATCTGCTGGATGCTGAATGCCTCTCATATGAAATAGGCACAACGATCACACCTGATGTAGTTGCACCTGAAGGAAGCCGGTTGATCGAATTGGTATATTGCAATGCCGGTTCGACGCAAATCACTGGTGAACATATCCGCAAGGTAGTCATCGGCAATGTCGACGTATCGTCTGTGAAAGGTGACAATGGCTATGAAGACAATACAAATGAGATTGTTGAACTTGCATTGGGAGAAAGTATCCCGATATCTGTAGTCAATTCATCCCCACATACTACCAATGAATTGCTGATCTGGGTTGACTGGAACCAGGATGCGGATTTTTCGGAGGTCAATGAGTCTGTCTATACTTCGGGTCCTTTAGGGATTACCACCTACATGACGAATATCACCGTACCTGTTGATGCAAAAACAGGATTGGCGCGATTGCGCATACGATTGCATGACACCAGCTTCGGATCGAATGCAACGCCATGTGGCAACTCTTACCTTGGCGAAGTGGAAGATTATACGGTACATGTTGTTGAACCAACCACCTCCGTGAAAGATGCTTTTGCCTTTGCCGGCGTGATCATTTATCCGAATCCCGTATCGGATATACTTACCATGGAGGCACCCGGAATAGAGGAGCAGGTTCATTATGCGTTGTATGATATGACCGGACGCAAGTTGGCCTCCGGTTCATTTTCCGGGCTAGCTGAATTATCCATGGGGAATTTTTCGGCGGATATGTACATGATAACATTCCAGATAAGTGGCCGAAAGATCTGGAAGCGGTTTGTGAAACCGGGCGGTGGATGAGCAGGTTAAAAACAGCGCGGATCAAGTGTTTGGCACCTTCGGGAGGCAATGGTTAAGCTACTTTACCCCTTTCTATTCTTAGCGATTTCGCACACCTCACAGACAATTCAACCAGGAAGTGTGAATTACACAACCTTTCCCTGAAATTCTGTAACACACAACGCATTGAAGATTCACACTTTTGCAGTCTCAATAAAAGATCAAAAGCATGAATAATATCTTTAAAGGACTGATTGCAGGATATGGGGCAAGCAAACTAGGCGGTGGA
>DATHZY010000111.1:0-3050 GCA_035458325.1 Saprospiraceae bacterium
TACAAGGTGTGTTTGGTAATGATGTATATTTCCTCTACGGAAACTTTGCCTACGAAACGCAACTCCGTGGATTCAACAGCTATGCAAAAATCCTTGACCGCTGGACGCCCACCAATACAGATACCGATATTCCAAAAGTCAGTGTAGATGACCGCAACAACAACAGGCGGATCTCTACACGCTTCCTGGAAGATGGTTCCTATGTGCGTGTGCGTAATGTCACGCTGGGGTATACGTTCAACAATCTCCTGAAAACAGATAAGATCAAGGAATTGCGCCTATATGTGTCTGCGCAAAATCTTTTCACCTTCACCAAGTACTCAGGACTCGATCCGGAGATACAGGCAAACACCAATGATACGCAGGGATACAATGTTTCTTCAGATCTGGCAGTCGGTATAGACTGGGGCACCGTACCTGCCCCACGGACTATCCTGGTCGGCATGAACATCAAATTTTAAAAACATGAAAAGCAACATATACACTTCGATCCTATTTGTCCTGCTCTGCACCTGGTGTACATCCTGCGGAGATATCCTGGATAAAGATCCGCTCGGCAGACTGGATGCGGATAACTATTTCAAGACCGCGGAAGATGCCATACAAGGCATCAATGCCACGTACCGGCCGTTGCTGATGAACAATGAAAACAACAACTTCTATTGGGTATTCGGCACCCTGGCTTCAGAAGAATCGCTGGCGGGAGGTGATGGCTCACGTCCGGGGATCATTCAAATCGACATCATGCAACACACGGCTTCCACGCAGGAGATCAATGATTTCTGGAAGCTGAATTATGCCGGCATCGTTCAGGCCAATACCGTGATATCAAAAACACCTTTGGTGGATGCAGATCAGGAGTTGAAAAACAGGATTATCGGAGAAGGACTTTTCCTTAGAAGCTATTATCACTTTTTACTTGTGCAGGTATTTGGGGATGTGCCCATGATCCTTGAGATCCAGGCACCGGATGAAGTGCTCGTATCGCGCACACCAAAAACAGATGTGCTCGCCCAGATTGCAGCAGACTGTGAACTCGCCGCCTCTATGCTTCCGCTATCCTATGCTGGAGCCGATGTGGGTCGGGTGACTAAAGGTGCAGCACTGGCCCTGGCCGCCAAAGCGCATCTCTACCTGAAAGATTATGAATCTGTGCTCAGCAATATTGCATCAATAAAAGGCCTGGGTGTCTATGCTCTCCAGGCAGATTACCGGAATAACTTTTATGATTCCACACAAAACAACAGCGAGTCTGTATGGGAAATCCAACACGAAAACCTTGAACTGGGTGTAGGCAACTATCTCAATCAATGGTGGCTATCCAAAAAAGTACAGGATGGCTATGGCTTTGCTGAAGTCAGCATGGAATTTGTCAATGCCTTTGAACCCAACGATCCCCGGTTGAAATTTTCTGTAGCACGCCATAATGAAGAATATTTTGGTGTAACCTACAAGGCATCCTTTTCTTCTACCGGCGCCAGTCCAAGGAAATACCTCCAGCACAAGGATGAGGTAACGCAAAAGTCTGATGGTAGCATCAACTATACAGCTATCCGCTACGCAGAAGTATTGCTATGGGAAGCTGAAGCACTTGCAGAACTAGGCAGAACTGCCGAAGCATTGATTCCACTGGAAGAGGTAAGAGCGAGGGCTCGTGCTCAATCAACTGATCCGGCTAATACGCTGCCCGCAATCACTACAACGGACAAAGGAGAGCTCATTGATCTCATTCGTCATGAACGACTGGTAGAACTCGGATTTGAAATGCACCGTTTCTTTGACCTGGTCAGATGGGGTATCGCTGCAGATGTTGTCGATGGTTTTGTAGCCGGCAAGAATGAAGTCTTCCCCATCCCACAGACCGAACTTGATCTCAATCCAAACCTTACCCAGAATCCAGGGTATTAAAATCTCTTTATGAAGCAAGTGGCTTATCGGTTATTTATAGTTTGTTGCGCACTATGTCTGCATGGATTCCTCATAGGGCAGGTGTCACAAATTGAAATAGCCCGTGTTGAATTGATGCCGAATGAACCTTCGCCCTATTTTATGCGGGACTGGAATGCGGTGGCTACAGCCTATGATTCATTTGTGTACGATGAGCAAAAGACTGGGGAGCATCTCCCGCTTGTTTTTGTTCGTCCACAGGGCATTAACTATCCCGGACGTGAATCTTTTGGATTGGATACCTACATCGGTACTTTCAGTGATGACAATGGGGAAGGAATAAATGTGTTGCCTTCCATCGTCAGTGCTACACTTGCAGGTATTGATAAGACCAATCAATTTGGTCGCAACTGGGTATTGATGAGCCAGGACTATTTTAATAGGGCAAATGGCGAAAATCTATATCTCAACAATATCGGCGGACATAGCGGGAGTGATTGGTGGTATGATATGATGCCCAATATTTACTTCTATCAGCTCTACGATCTCTATGGCCCTATCGGTGATGCGCAAAACCAGTTTCACCAGGTAGCCGATCGCATGTCTGGTGCTGTGCAGGCGATGGGTGGCAGCGCTACTCCATGGACCAGAGCCTTTATGGATTATCGCGCCTGGGACTTCCTCAACATGCAACCCAACCCGGATGGCGTGCATGAACCAGAGGCAGCCGGGGCATATGCCTGGCTTCTGTACCATGCCTATAAAGAGACAGGGGATGAAGAATATCTCCGTGCCGCTGAATGGAGCATGGAATATCTCATCAACCTGAACAGCAATCCTTCGTATGAGTTACAACTACCATACGGTGCCTATGCTGCAGCCAAAATGAATGCAGAGATCGGTACGGAATACAATATTGAAAAACTTCTCTTCTGGGTCTTCAACCGCGGGCCACTCAGGGGCTGGGGTACTATAGTCGGCACGTGGAATACATTTGATGTGTCAGGCCTGGTAGGCGAAGCGAATGATGGAGGTAATGATTATGCGTTTCAGTTGAACGGAACCCAGCAAGCTGGTGCGTTAGTTCCTCTTGTACGATATGATAAACGGTTTGCGCGTACTGTTGGCAAATGGATGCTCAATGTGGCCAATGCTACCCGCCT
>DATHZY010000112.1:0-4620 GCA_035458325.1 Saprospiraceae bacterium
CCATAAACATCCAGAAAATTAAATTTTCCTTTCCGGGTCATTACCTTATGAAGACCGACACGATCCTCCTGAAATTCATAGGGCCAAACCATCGGTCCACCTGTGGATGGGGCATACGATTTGTAAAAGTCTTTTGGAAAATCTGGATTGAAATAGTATACAGCTTCGGAGTCACCAGCTTTCAATAAATACAAGGCTGTTCGAACATATTCTCGTTTCCCATTTGGGTGTACTTGCATTTCAGTCATGGGCATAATCTCAGGACCGTATCTACGTCTATATGTATTTTCAACATTAATAGAAATAGGGTAAGCGATTTCACCTTTAGTATTGATGACACCCCAAAGTCCACCATTCTTTACAGAGTAAAATGGTGCATTTCCATTACCCAACATCTCATCATAGATGCAAGGCAAAATCAATTCTGCTTGTGTATTGGCAAGACCGTATTTCCCATTGCATAAATAGGGAACAGGTAGTTCTTGAGCCGGAACCATCTTATACAGGAAAAGAAAAAGGAACAGGAAGAATTGATTCTGAAAAGATCTTTGCACAGGTTTAAAGTGTTTCGATGTAATTTATTGGGATTTCCATCTCAAAATAGATGAATTTCATTAAGGTGAAATCGGGTTATGAGATTTGATTATCCAATTTCAGCTCCCAAACCCATAGATCTCCCTTCAATATCATCCCTTACTGTGCATTTAACTAATTTGAAATTTAGTTAAAACACCCCTGGCGGCTCTGACAATCAAACAGTTACGACAGTGTGGCACACCTAGGTGTGCCACACTGTTTTTTGTTGTCCTTTTCGGAGACTTTTCGACCTCATTTTAACACAAAAAAAAGGGCTTGAAACTCCCGTCTCAAACCCTCTATAACTCTATTTAAAATCCCTCGAAAGGACACTTCTAACTGCTCACTTCTAACTTCATCACTCCTCAATCCTCCCGATATCTCCCATATCCGGATTCGTGTCTATACTACTTGGGATCGGAGGAATACCTTTTGGCTCGTGATCCACCGGATTCGTCTGTGTCTCTTCATCCTTAGCGGTAGTACCTTTTACCTGATACGGACGTGGACCAATCATTCGCTCGATATCCGCCTTGTGGATCACTTCTTTCTCCAGCAGCGCCTTTGCCAGCATCTCAAGTTCTGCCCTGTGCGATTTCAACATCTTTTGCGCACGCTCATACTGGCCATCTATGATCTCACGCACCCGATCATCAATCAAGGTCGCGGTATCTTCTGAATAAGGCTTTGAAAACTGATCCTGGGACATGCCATAAAACGAAACATTACCCACTTTCTCATCAAGGCCATATACCGACACCATACTATACGCCATCTTGGTTACATGATCCAGATCACTCTGCGCACCGGTCGAAATCTTGTTGTAGATCACGCTCTCTGCCGCGCGTCCGCCTAATGCCATACACATACGGTCCAGCAACTGCTCAGTTCGTGTGATGTATTCTTCCTTAGGCGAATATTGTGCAAAGCCCAGAGTCCCGATACCACGCGGTACAATCGTCACCTTCACCAATGGTGAAGCATGCTCGAGATACCATCCACAGATCGCATGACCTGCTTCGTGATGTGCAATGATCTCCTTCTCTTCAGGAGAGATCAATTTGTTTCTCTTTTCAAGTCCTCCAATCACACGGTCAAGTGCATAATGGAAATCATCAAGGTCGACCTCTGTTTTATTCCTGCGTGCAGCGATCAATGCCGCTTCATTACACACATTAGCTATATCGGCACCTGCAAATCCAGGGGTCATTTCACTCAGGATCTTTGGTTCTACGGTAGGACCGATCTTGATGTTTTTTAAATGCACTTTAAAGATCGCCTCCCTACCCGCGAGGTCAGGACGCTCCAGGCCTATCTGCCTGTCAAAACGACCCGGACGCATCAACGCACCATCGAGGATGTCCGGACGGTTAGTAGCCGCCATGATAATGACACCCTTATCGGTACTGAAACCATCCATTTCTACAAGCAACTGGTTGAGCGTGTTCTCGCGCTCGTCATTGCCGCCCTGGAAGGCATTACGCCCGCGCGCCCTGCCGATCGCATCGATCTCATCGATAAATACGATACATGGTGCTTTCTCCCTCGCCTGCTTAAACAAATCACGAACCCGAGAAGCACCGACTCCGACAAACATCTCCACGAAGTCTGAACCAGAGATCGAGAAGAAAGGGACAGCCGCTTCACCTGCAACAGCTTTCGCCAGCAAGGTCTTACCGGTTCCCGGAGGACCTACCAGCAGCACACCCTTTGGAATCTTACCTCCGAGTGATGTATATTTTTTTGGATTCTTAAGGAAGTCAACGACCTCCATCACTTCTTCCTTTGCTTCTTCCAGACCGGCTACATCGGCAAAGGTTACAGTCACTTTTGCATCCTTCTCAAACAAGGTTGCCTTGCTCTTTCCGATATTAAAGATCTGCGCACCAGGACCACCGGCACCACCGGATACCCTGCGCATCATAAAGATCCAAAGACCAAGGAACAGGAAGATTGGAATCAGCCAACCCATGAGCGGGCCCATCCAGTTTTCCTTGTCCACATAATCCGGAAACACCCTGAGTTGCGGATCTACCCGGCTATTGAGCTGATTGATCTGATCGGCAAATGATTCAGGTGGTCCGATGTTGAATACAAACTGTGGCCGGGTCTTACTGAAGGTGGTTTCATTGAGTTTCTTAAACTCCGGCTTGGTGAGGCTTTCCTTCTTGATGAATACCCGTGCGTCCTTCTTATTGACCACCTCGATCTTGGCTACATCGCCTGCCTCTACCAATTGGGCAAAGCGTTGAAAATTGATCACTTCAGTCGATGCTTCACTTAAGAACATCAGATTGAATACGATCAGTCCAAGGATAATGCTTCCGTAAATCCAATAGGAATTAAAGGAAAACTTCCCCGGTTTCTTTTCCTGATTATTATTATCGTCCTGACTCATTGATTTTTTTCTAAATGCTGGTTTGTAACTGGCTTCTTAGTAACGAAATGCAAGCCTATAAGGTTTTAACTGAGGGCATGGATGCGGACAAATAGTCGATCAACTATCCTCATATTCGGTCCGCCTGGCGTCTCCCCACAATTGCTCCAGATCATAGAAACGCCTGGTTTCCGGATGAAATATGTGGACGATAGCGTCAAAGTAGTCCATACATACCCATTTGGCATGTTCGAGACCTTCGATGTGGCCCGGATGCAGTTTTATCTCGCTTTTGAGTCGACGTTCGATATTACCTGCGATACCCCTGACCTGGGTCGTGGAATCACCCTCACAGACAATGAAAAAATCAGTGGGGGCATCTTTCAATTCCCTGAGGTCCAGTAACACAATCTTTTTGCCCTTAATATCTGTAATACAGTCGATAATCAAATCCGGAAGTCCGTTGGTAACGGCTTTTGCCTGAGTGGCTTTCTTTAGGTTTGCCAAATGTTCACTTTTTATTTATAAAATCTACTCCGATTCAACAGCCTCTTTTCTCTCACCCTCCTATTTCCTGCCCCCTGATTCCAATCCCCTTATTCATATATTACACCAAATATACGATAATTGTCACCCGAAAACCGGACATCGGCCGCAAAGGTAAGTGTCTTTTCAGCTATAAATGGACTATTTTAAGATTTACGATACGCTTGATTCTACCAACAAAGAAGCACAGCGATTGTTGGCCCAAGGTGCTGGCATCAACGGACTGACCCTCTTTGCCAGGCACCAGACGGATGGACGGGGCCAGTTAAGCCGGGTCTGGATTTCAGGTCCGGGCAGCCATGTGGCAATGTCGATTATCTATCTGCCGGACCATTTACCCATATCCACCCTTCCTACTTTAAGTATGAAGATCAGCCTGGGCATTGTGAATGCATTAACATCTATCGACCCTACCCTCCAGCCGCTGATCAAGTGGCCAAACGACATCTATGCATCAGGTAAAAAGCTCTGTGGCATCCTGATTGAAAATGCACTCTCAGGTGGCAAAGTCCAGCATTCGATCATCGGGATCGGAATGAATGTCAATGAAAAAGAATTCCCTCAGGCTATTTCAAACGCCATTTCACTTTATCAACTTACCGGTTCACAATATGCTCCTCAACAAGTTGCCCTGATCATCCGGGAACATGTCATGGCCATGCTCAACGATGAAACCAGCGATTGGAAATCCATTTATGACCAACATGTTTTTGGAAAGGGAAAACATTTTTCATTCCTTTCCGAAGATTCCAACTTTGAAGCCGAAGTGATAGGCGTCTCATTGCAGGGACATCTCATTTTGAAATATGGTGATGAAGAATTGAGGCACTTTGCCACGCATGAAGTGAAGTGGGTGGTTGGAAGCTTATAGGCTTATAAGCTTATTGGCTTATTTAATAACTTTTCAATGGTATTGATTTTTCTGTTCAGAACAGAATTTTGAAGGAGTAATTGAAGCTAATTGGCTTATTAGTTTATGGGCTTATTCTAAATGTTTCAGGATTAAACTTGCTCCAAAAAAATATAAGCATATAAGCTAATTCCTTTAGCATTAGAAATTTCGAAAAGATAAACAGTAGAAATTAAGGATAAATTTGTGACAATGAATAATATTAAGAAAG
>DATHZY010000113.1:0-5036 GCA_035458325.1 Saprospiraceae bacterium
GAGACCAATGAGTTATGGTGCTTACCAGCACATCATCAATCTCACCAATCCGGAAGGTGTGGTTCGCAACTATGATATCGTTGGCTACCTATGTGAAACGGATACCTTTGCGACCAACCGGCCTATGCATGAGATACGCAAGGGGGATATACTCTGCATGATGAATGCGGGTGCATATGGATTTACCATGGCCTCGAATTACAACGGACGACTCAGGCCTGCGGAAGTTTTAGTTGGTGCAGATGGCACGCCTGTGCTTATTCGCCGTGCAGAAACTATACATGATTTACTCCGTACAGATACAGGGTACAGGCCCGCTTGATTATCGCTTCCGATTGATACCCAGTCCCGGGGTCTGTGTTGGTTTAAGATAGCCATCATCTAATTTGACCAATCCTTCGAAAGGATCATCGATGACATCCATCCAACTGTCAAGATCAGCGTGACTGATGTTCGGCCGTGCCAGGGCAACATGCAAGCCCGCCGCAATACCAAGACTGCTTTCGTCCATGCAGCCCATCATGCATTTAACGGATGCTGACCTCGCGCTCGAATTGATCTGTAAGGCGGGGGTGATACCCCCTACCTTCATCAGCTTGATATTGATAAAATCAACTGCCTGTCGGCTTGAAAGATTAAAGGTGTCGGACAATTTCTTTAAACTTTCATCAGCCATGATCGGTACATTTCCTTCCTGGCGAAGGAGATGCCATTGAAAGGTCAGCTCAGGTGATGTAGGTTGTTCGATAAGTTCCAGGCCTGCGTCCTTGGTATTGCGAATGAAATGTGCCGCTTCAATAAGGCTGTATCCCTGGTTGGCATCGAAGGTCAGCGCGATTCCATTTCCAATTTTCTTTCTGACCAATCTAACTATACGGATATCCCGCTCTACATCGATACCCCCTTTTAGTTTAATAGCCCTGATACCTTTCAGCATGAGTTCATCCGTCTTGTCAAGCACCTTGTCATCGGGCAAAATTCCTATCGTGACGCTGGTAATGATTTTCTTCCTGTACCCACCGAGAAACATGTATAGAGGCACGCCTGCCTTTTGCGCCATGAGATCGTATAAAGCGATCTCCACCATGGCAAGCGCAGATGCCTGTCCGGGTAAAGCTTCACGCAGTTCTTCATAGAGCCGGCTGTAATAAAATGGGTTCTCCCCCTTCATGCAGGCTTCAATATGCCCATGGTAGGATTGGAGCACTGCAGCTGTATCTTCTCCTGTGACTATCATATCGGGTGCGGCCATGCCCCAACCGGTCAAACCACTTTCTGTTTCCAGTGTAAGGAATACGTTATCACAATGCGTGATATCCTTTTGATAAGCTATGGAATAGCTCTCCTTCAACTCAAACTTTTCTGCCCAACATTCGGAGGCGATAATCTTCATACGCAATAAACTTATCGGTTTAGGGCACTAGATACACAAATACCTGCCCAATGTCCTTGTTCTAATCACTTCTTCTTTATCAACCGCTGAATAGTTTGCATCAACCCGTCAGGTCCATCCTGCAATACATCAAAAGCAGGTAACCCTGTCTGGTGGGTTATTTGTTCACAGGCTGCCGGTATCTCTGAAGGTTTCATGCCTTCATGATTGACGGTGATAGCTATCACCTTGCGCCCGGAAATAAATTCAATGGCCTTGATCTGATGATCGAGCGGATGCAGGATATATCCTGGAAATCCATCATACTCTATTCGCTTAGGGGCATGTTGAAGAATGACATAGTCCGGCCGACCTGCCGCCAGTAATTCGAAGCCACCCGGATAGGCAGGGTTCATCAGACTGCCTTGTCCTTCGAGGATAATGACATCCGGCTTTTCGTTTTTCCACGCTTCATGGACTGCATGCTCTATCTCACCAGACACAAAATCATTGATCAGCGAATCAAGGATAATCGAATATTTAGCTCCCTGCATCCAGGCGGTTTGTCCTGTTCCAATCATTTCGGCTTTATATCCGGCCTTCCGTAATCCATGCACGATAATCCAGGCGGTAGTCCTCTTACCGATGGCAGAATCGGTTCCCAATACGGCAAGCTTAAGGCAATCGACCTCTTCTATCTTTCCACTGAAGAAATGAAGATCTTTTCTTTCGGGTGGTTTACGGATATCGCGTATGCGCACTTTCCTTTCAGCAGCCATTGCGGCAATTACAGGATCATCAGAAAGAAAATCATGAAGGCCACTATCAATGTTAAGTCCTGTTTGTATCGCCTCCTTCACTACCTCACGTGCGTCATCCGGCAAACGACCACCATCGGGGGCTAAGCCAATGACCATCACATCAGCTCCGCCTTTCCTGCCGGCCACAGTCATGGCTTCCTTCAGATCATTGACAATTGGGATTCCGGTGATGATCCCATCCAATACGTTTCGCGCATCCATGCCGGCATAAGCAGCATCGATGACGGCCAGTACCTCATAGCGCTCTGTAAATCGGACCAACCCATGAGCTGTTTTTCCACTTGGTGTATTAAAGGCACCACCACAATACACGATTGCTTTCATTGCCAAAGTTTTATTTTCTTCCGGTTATCACGGCTACATATCTATCTGAATCCAAAGGAGAAGCCTTGTGCATCTGTATCAATGCATGCAAGCCAGCGGTAGACGCCGGCAATACCTGCAAGCCTTCTTTCTCTCTCAAGTTCTTCGCATACCTGAGCATTTGTTCATCTGTCACATTTGCCGCATGCCCATTGCTTTTACGGATGGCATATAAAGCCTCATCACCATCAAAGCTATGCCAGTTGATCAACGGTTCATTTACTTTCGATTCTGTAATCCGGCTTTCCTCAAGGTCTACGCAGCTGGTGTAACCTAATCTGAATGACTCAACAATGGGATTTTTCCGGTACGATGACCCGGCAATCATTATCGGCACCCGGCTGGTGCGTCCCCGTCGGAATAATGTCACAAAACCACGGTGTATTCCGGCCAGCGTTGTGCCGTTGCTCACCGGTACCGCTACATATTTCGGAGCATCCCGCAGCACATCATATATTTCATAAGCTATCTCTGCATAAGCGCTGATCTGCAGACTTGCATTATGTCCACCCGGGTTAGCATCATACCACCTATTGTCTTTGGCCGCTTGCTGAGAGTGATACACATTGTCTTCATAGCTGCCAGGGAACCGGATCACCTCCGCACCATAGGATTCCATTTCTGATATGCGGTCTGTATGGTATGTCTCCGGAATGAAGACTTTACAATGCAATCCTGCGAGAAAAGCAGCCTGTGCAGTTGCTGCGCCAAAATTGCCGCATGTCGCTACTGATATGGTATCATACCCCCGGCGCATGGCATCCAGGCATTGAGCAAATGCAATCCTGTCTTTTTGCGTTCCGCTTGGATTGCCTCCTTCAAATTTTATATACAACTGGCGCAGTCCTGTTTCACGTTCCACATTTCGCATACGTGTCAAGGGCGTATCCCCGATTTCAAGGCTTATAATATCCTGATAAGATTCAATACGATCGACCAGGGAATGTGAACGATCCTTGATAAACTCTGCCAGTTCCATAGCCTCCCGGGATACCGGAGTGGTGGAGGGCTGTACACCATCCAGCAACGGATCAACTTTGAGCAGGTTTGATTCACTCATCGTTCAGCTTATTTCAGGAGCGTATGTATTTCAACTGGTCCTCGGTTATTGCCTGTCAATATAGCTTGCTTTCCATCTGCCGTCTTGATCATTTTCAATTCCCTGACTTCCCCTTTCGACCAGAAACCATGATCTCTGTTATTGCTGAAGCTGAATGAACCATCACTATTCTGTAATAGTAATGTTCCGTTACCTGCATCTATTTCAGCTGTCTCTGCTTCCGCATAAAGGAAATTGCCTGCCAGTAAAATATCCAATCTGCCATCTTTGTTGACATCCTGCACCAGGATGTCAAAAGATGGATGGATTTGAACCTGGGAAGGAAGTTTCACCGGAACAAATTTTTGGTTATCATTTCTGAACATTCTTGTTTCAAAAGTTCGGGCATAATGATAGGTGCTTCCTTCCAGTTCATCCTCTGTAAAAATATCATCTATAGAGGCGTTTGCATATACTTTATAGCGCAGGAATTTCTTCTTGAGTCTGGGAATCTGTGATATGATAGCATCCCTGCCGGCATAAGGATAGAGTTTCTGATCCGCATAATAGCACATGATCGGATCCAGCGAACCATTACCGTCAAAGTCATTCGTAATAAGCGTTACAGGTTGACTTTCGGATGCCCTTAATCGATGGTTGAGCCCCATGTTACCTGCGATGATGTCCATATCTCCGTCTCCATCCACATCGGAAACGCTTACCGCTTTCCACCATCCCTCGGTACGTTCAAACCCATAGGATTTAGTCTTATTGATATAGGTGCTACCGTCAAAAGCAAACACACTGACCGGCATCCATTCGCCCACGATGATCAGCTCAGGCTTTCCATCCTTATCCAGATCTGCGGCTTCGATATCTGTGATCATACCGAGTCCATCCAGGTCGGGAAAAATATCCTTAGTGACATCTGAAAATTTTCCTTTGTCATTTCTGAGCAGAAAGCTTTTTGGTGCTTTTGGAAAAGCACCTGGAACACATCTGGCACCGATCAGGATATCTTTATCATTATCCTGATCATAATCAATGGCTAGGATGCTGCCTGCATTAATCCGTACATCCGGAAAATCCTGTGCACGCGTGAGGCCACCTTTTCCATCGTTTATGTAATGCCTTGGCAAATACTCCAACGCGTTTTCAGGAAAGGCATTTCCCCCGGAAATAACAACAAGGTCATTGTCCCCATCACCGTCAAAATCTTCAATGACTGAACCACAGTCTTCATATCCGGCATCAACGTTGAAAGCAGGAACTGCTGCTTCCGTAAATGAACCATTCGCAGCCTGCGTAAGCAATACTGCAGGAAATCCTGAGCCACTCCCTGCAAAAATATCCTCCAGCTTATCTCCATTGAGGTCTCCGACGGCCAGGCAAGGTCCTTCAGCGGATAACATATATGGAATCAGCTTTTCCCTCTTAAAAT
>DATHZY010000114.1:0-8785 GCA_035458325.1 Saprospiraceae bacterium
TCTGAGCTTCCATCCTGCCAAAGGATATCACCGAGATCGGGATCGATGTCGATTTCAAGTATTTCTCCGTCACAGAGGGTTGCTTCATCAGGCCCGATTTCTACTTCCGGTACTTCAAGATCTGTGTATTCGATCTCATCACTTTCCATACCGCACATGTTGCTGATGGTAAGTGCGTAGGTTCCTCCCATGGAAACAGTATAGGTAGGCAGGGTGGAATTATCCTGCCAGAGGAAGTCGCCTAAAGAAGGATCAAACGAATAATCTACCTCATCACCAAAGCAGAGGATGGCATCCTCGCCCAGGTCGAAAGGAGCCGGGGGTTCCAAATAAAAAATGGTAATCTCATCGGTATATACAGCACAACCATCATCCAATGTAACAGAATAAGTTCCTTCAGTCGTGATGGTATAATCAGGATCATTGGAACCATCCTGCCACTCATATACACTGAGTTCGGGGTCAAGATTGATTTCATATTCATCCCCAACACACAGGGTGAGTTGCTCGGGGCCTAAATCCGGGGCGTCGTGATTTCCGTTGATGGTGACTTCGATAGAGTCGACCCCATAATTACAGCCATCGGAGATGGTCAGGCTGTATACTCCCGTTTCTGTTACTACCAGCGTTGGATTATGGCTTCCATCTTCCCAGGTATAATTGACATCAGGGATACCGGGATCAATTTCGTATTCAAAACAAGCGGTTTCAGGACCATTGAGTTCCAGGTCCAAAGTGCCGGGCATGGCACCGGCCATCACGACGACATCTTCATAATAATAGTAAGAAAGGTTTTGAGAGCCTGAGCATAAGGGGTTATCCTCGGTTTCGGCATCTGAATGAAAATTTCCAAGTGTGATATGTTGTTCGCCGCCGGCTGCCTGGAAACATCCGGAGATCAGCGTCCAGTTTGTATAATCATCCATAAATCCAAGCTCGGATTCAACCTGGGGGTCGACATCGATATGGGCTATTCCTCCCCCTGTCGGAGGAGCTGCGGAGAAATAGGCGCCGATTGTCTGGACCGAACAACCAAACTCAGCGGGGCTGACATAAAAACTCACGGAATACCATTCACCGGCAACGAGAGGTTCTGTCAGGGGGGCGGAAATATATTCCCGGTACTCAAAGTTGGGAAGCTTAGTATATCCACCGGCATAACCAACGCCAGTAAGGGCGGCCTGGTTACCAAAGAAATTAGTAGGAACATCGACTGTACCCGATGTGCAGCACTCGTTAAAAATATCAGGGGTGCCTTGTGTCGGGGCGATCCATGGTGGAGCAGCCGTCGGGCCGGAACCTCCGAAACCTTCCGGACAAAACGAAATGGTTTCAAAACTATAATTCGGTACCAGGTTCTGGGCATCCAGTGGAAATAGTGTTCCAATAAGGAACAAGAGGAATAGGATTCCTTTGAGCAATAAATTAGCCATTGGTTTGAGTATCAGTATTGCAATAACACGTCTCTTTGTAGAGAAAGATAATCATTAGGATACAGATCAACCCCATTTTGTTGCCTGAGGAATCCTGACAAAGTGTCGAAACAGGGAAAAGAACCATTTGAAGGGGAAAATTCCCAGTCCCGGAGGAGCATTCAGCCTGGTTATTGGATCAACCGTTCCAGTAGTTTTTTAGTGGCCCTGATACCTTCATGTTCTGACAAGCGGGAGCCTTCATATTCAATCCCCAGGTATCCTTTATACCCGGACTTCTTTACGATGGCTATCATCCGTTGAAAGTCAATGGTTGATTCGTTTCCAGCGGCATCAAAATCATAAGACTTAGCGCTGACGGCCTTGGCAAAAGGCATGAGTTCTTCAACGCCCAGGTAACGGTCATACTCCTCAGCACAATTGCTGTGCCCCATGCCATCATCTGCATGCCGGAGACAAAAATTTCCAAAATCGGGTAAGGTGCCGCAGCCTGGCATATTCACTTCCCTGATCACCCCGGCAAGCCACTTTCCATCAGAGCTCAGTCCGCCATGGTTTTCAACGATCACGTTGATACCCACCTTTTCGGCAAAGGAAGCCAACATCCCCAGGCCATCGACCGCCGCGGTATGAAGTGCTGCGCCGTCATCAGAAACCCCATAGGCATTAACGCGAATAGAATGGCAACCCAGCGTCTTGGCTGCTTCGACCCATTTGTAGTGATTCGTTACAGCAGTCTTTCGGGTTGTATCATCGAGTTCGGCGAGTCCGCCCTCCCCATCTATCATGATCAGCAATTGTTCGACACCGGCATCTCCTGCCCGGGCATTCATTTCAGCCAGATAGGGGCTATCCGAGGCTTTGTCTTTAAAGAATGTATTGACATATTCAATGCCGTAAATACCGAAATCAACAGCGGCTACACGGGCAAAATCAAGATGGTCTATGCTTTTATTTTGTAACGACCGATGAAGGCTCCATTGAGCAAGGGAAATCCTGAAACGCGGTCCGGAGGTTGGTTCAAGGGATGAAACATAACCCGAAAGGCCGGGAAACAATGTTAGTGCCATAGTGCCTAATGTGCCTGTTTTAATAAATGTTCTCCTTTTAATATCTGACATGGTACCAGTGGGTTAAGTTTTTCATAAAACCAGATTTTGACATATACCGGACACTAAAATAATGATATCATTGCCATCAGGCAGATAACCGGAAAAGAGTCAACCTATTTCTGAACAAACATCGATTTAAATCCTTTTAATCTCCTGACCGTACTGACATCCGTAAAGCCCCAACCTCCTCAGGCACCATAACAGTCGGCTTAAAGAACTGAAATAGAGCGTATTTTTAAATTTCCAACAGCAAATCACTTAATGGTGCAACAAGTTCCAATATATCTGAGGATTATTATTCTATTTTCCTTTTCGGGTCTTCTCTTTTGCAAGAAGAAGGATGGAATGTCAGCGGGTCAAGGGGCTTCTCCACCTGTTCAAAACGCATTGGTAGTGGAGACGCTCATTGCCGCGCCTCAATCGTTGAGTGCGGATATTGAGGTGCCAGGTACGATCATGGCAAATGAAACCACTGAAATCCATCCCGAAGTATCAGGCCGTTTGGTCCAACTCAACATCAAGGAAGGCACCAATGTCTCTGCGGGTGCACTGTTGGCAAAACTATACGACGGCGATCTGCAGGCACAATTGAGAAAACTGGAAGTGCAGCTTAAAATAGCGGAACAAACAGAAAAGCGACAGGCAGAATTGGTCAAAATCCAGGGGATCAGCCAACAGGAGTATGACCTCAGCCTGCTGAGTGTCCTGAATCTCAAAGCAGATATGGATATCATCAAGGAGAGTATCCGTAAAACGGAAATCCGTGCCCCGTTTGGCGGTAAACTTGGTTTGAAGAATGTAAGTCCGGGGGCCTATGTGACACCATCGTCCGTACTCACCACAATCAGCCAGGTCAGCAGCTTAAAAATCCAGTTTAACGTACCGGAACGCTATGGTGCCCAATTAAAACCTGGCCTGCCCGTTTCCTTTTCAATTGATGGAAACAGTAAGACATATACAGCCACTGTGATCGCTTCTGAAATCAGTATTGATGAAAACACACGCAGCCTGGCGGTCAGGGCACTGATCAAGCAACAAGATCCTGCATTGATTCCCGGCGCGTTTGCCAAAGTAAAGATCATCTTAGGTAAAGACAACGAAGCCCTCATGGTGCCCAATAGCGCTATCATCCCCGCAGGCAGGAAGAAACAGCTGTATGTGTATGAAGGAGGCAAGGCGATGATGAAAGAGGTAACGACGGGTGTGCGAGACAGTTCGAATATCCAGGTGCTGACGGGGATCAAACCAGGGGATACAGTGATTACGTCGGCGGTGTTGTTCTTGAGGCCGGGATTGGCGGTTGAGCTGGCAGGCCGGGAATGAGCAATGCTCATGGAAATCCGTATTTGTGAGGCCTGTGAGTTGTGAGTTGTGAATTGTGAGTGTTGTTTTTGCTGAACGTAATTATAAGTACAGAAAGAAAAAGTAAATAAATTTTAAAAACAGGGTAACATTTGGGGTGGGTTAAGACACTACATGGTGACAAACAATTCTTCACTTTTTAAATTAAAAGGCCATGTTTTTAAAATTAGCTCATACACAGCTTGATGTATACAAATATTCAAGAAAACTTATTCTTGAAGCTTATAAGGTAACAAAGTTGCTTCCGGATGATGAAAGATATGGATTGACCTCCCAGATACGAAGAGCAGGACTATCCATCCATCTGAATATAGCAGAAGGATCTTCCAGAAAATCAAAAGCAGACCGAAAGCGGTTTTTTGAAATTTCGCGGGGATCATTAATTGAGGTGGATACCGCTATTGGTGTTGCTTATGATTTAGAGTTATTAACAGATGATCAGGTGGCTGATTTAGGCGAATTGATTGTCAATACGTTTAAGGTATTAACAGGACTTATTAAAAGTCAAGAATGAAGCAAATGCACATATTATTTCTGCTGAGGGACTGTGGTGATCGACTGCCGAAAACTGTTTTTCGTAAACTCACAACTCACAACTCACAACTCACAGAATGAATTTATCCGAACTATCCCTCCGTCGTCCCGTCCTCGCGATCGTATGTTCGATCCTGATCCTCATCTTTGGGGTGATCGGCTATTCATTCCTGAGTGTGCGCGAATATCCGGCGATTGATCCGGCGGTCATCAATGTGCGGACGTCTTATATCGGGGCCAATGCGGACATCATTGAACAGCAGATCACCGAGCCACTAGAAAAGGCTATCAATGGCGTGCAGGGGGTCGTCAATATCACCAGCACCAGTGCGCAAGGGAGCAGTAATATCACCGTGGAGTTTGAACTCGGCGTAGATCTCGAACGTGCGGCTAATGATGTGCGGGATAAAGTTTCGCAGGCAATCGGAAACCTGCCGCAGGATATAGATGCACCTCCGACGGTCAATAAGTCAGACTCTGATTCAGACGCGATTGTATACCTGCAGATCCAGAGTCAGACGAAGGATTTGATGGAGTTGACGGACTATGCGGAGAATGTGGTTCAGGAGCAATTGCAAACGATATCCGGAGTCAGCTCAGTGAATGTCAATGGCAGGCGGTATTCCATGCGCCTGTGGATTGATCCCTCCAGGCTAATAGCACACAAACTGACCATCGCAGATATCAAAGCTGCACTGGACAGAGAGAACATTGAGCTGCCCGGAGGAAAGATACGTGGGAATGAGACTCAGCTAATCATCAAGACGTATGGCAAACTAACGACGGCTGAAGAATTTAATGATCTGATCCTGCTCGAAAATGATAATGCAGTGATCCGGTTTAAGGATGTAGGTTATGCAGAGTTGGCACCGGAGGAAGATGAACGTGCTTCCCGAAAAAATAATGTCGCATCTGTCAATATTGGTATTGTCGCGCAGCCAGGGAGCAACCAGATCGAAATAGTAGACGAAATATACAAGCGCCTGGAGAGTATAAAGAAAGACATGCCTTCCGATGTTGTACTGGAAGTGGGCTATGACCGGACCACCTTTGTACGAGATGCCATATTTGAAGTAAAGGAAACCTTGATCATTGCTATATCCCTGGTGGTGATCATCATCTTCTTGTTTTTCCGCGAATGGACTATTGCCCTCAGGCCACTCATCGACATTCCTGTTTCCTTAATGGGTGCATTTTTTATCATGTACATCATGGGATTTTCCATCAATGTCCTCACCTTGCTGGCGATCGTACTGGCTACCGGCCTGGTCGTGGATGATGGGATCGTGGTCACAGAAAACATCTTTAAGAAGATGGAAGCGGGGATGAATAAGTACAGGGCGGCCTTTGAAGGCTCTAAAGAAATATACTTTGCCGTCATCGCGACTTCCTTTACGTTGGCCATTGTGTTCCTGCCCATTATCTTCCTGGAGGGTTTTGTTGGAAAACTTTTCAGGGAATTTGGTATCGTGCTCGCCGGTGCGGTTCTCATCTCCGCATTTGTTTCACTGACACTCACCCCCGTACTCAATATATTACTCACCAGAAAGGGTGTACACAAACACTCACGGTTTTACCTGTGGACAGAGCCCTTTTTTGTGGGCATGGAAAACCTTTACAAGAAAAGTCTGACGGCTTTCATGCGGGTGCGTTGGATGTCGCTCATCGTGATCTTCGCCTGTGCAGGCGTCATCTATTTTATCGGACGAAAAATTCCATCCGAACTCGCACCGATGGAAGATCGGAATAGAGTGCGTGTCAGTCTTACAGGGCCTGAAGGCGCGGATTTTGATTTTACGGATGCAGTCACCATGAAGGTTGTCGATGAGTTGATGGATTCAATTCCAGAACGATACATCGTGCTTTCATTTGCTCCGGGATTTGGCTCAGGCCAGGGCAGCAATGCAGCCTTTATCAGCATGGGCCTTAAGGACCCCGAAGAGCGGGAACGCTCTCAACAGGAAATCGCGCAGCAGATGAGCCGTATGTTTAAACGGTACACCAATGTCAGGGCTTTTGCAATCCAGGAACAAACGATTTCAGTAGGGCTCGGTGGAAGAGGATCTTTTCCGGTTCAGTATGTGCTGCAGCATCTCAACTTTGATAAACTGAAAGAGAAAGTCCCCCAGTTTATGGAAGAAGTCAGGAAGAGCCCTGTCTTCCAGGGCTTTGATGTTAACCTGAAATTTAACCAGCCCGAATTGCAAATCACTATTGATCGACTGCGGGCCAATGAACTGGGTGTATCGGTGCTGGAAGTCAATAATACATTGCAGTTGGCGCTCAGTGGCAGGCGATTTGGATATTTCATCATGAACGGTAAACAATACCAGGTCATCGCACAGGTAGAAAGAGCTGACCGGGATGATCCGCTGGATTTGAAATCTTTTTTTGTGAGAAACAACCGGGGGGAGTTGATTCAACTGGACAACCTGGTCAAAATGGAGGAGCTGGCTAATCCACCCACGATCTTCCACTTTAACAGGTTCAAGAGTGCTGTCGTACAGGCAGGACTGGCACCCGGCAAAACGATAGGCGATGGTATTGCTGAAATGGACAGGATAAAGGCTGAAGTCCTTGACGAAAGTTTTAAGACTTCACTCAGTGGGGCATCCCGGGATTATGCGGAGAGTTCATCGAATATTTCTTTTGCATTCCTGCTGGCACTCGTGTTGATCTTCCTGGTCCTGGCTGCGCAGTTTGAGAGCTTTATCGATCCGATCATCATTATGATCACGGTGCCCCTGGCCCTGGCAGGTGCGGTCCTGAGTATGTGGTTGTTTGATCAGACGCTAAATATCTTTTCACAAATCGGAATTATCCTGTTAATTGGATTGGTGACCAAGAATGGTATCCTGATCGTTGAGTTTGCTAATCAGATGCGGAGACGTGGAGAGCTAAAGCTTACAGCTGCGATAGATGCCTCCGTTGCCAGGTTGAGACCGATCCTCATGACCACCCTGGCTACATCGTTGGGTGCACTACCGATCGCATTGGCGGTTGGTTCGGCAGGAACAAGTCGTGTGCCACTCGGAATTGTCATTGTAGGCGGGATGTTGTTTGCGTTGATCCTGACCTTGTACATTGTACCGGCCTTGTATTCGTACCTATCCTCTAAGAAGGCCGTGAGCAATTTTGAATCGGCCATAGCAGAACCTGTGACCACCACAGGACATGAGTAATCATTGAATGAATTTATCGTGCTGAAGAAAATGCGTTTATATCCAATACAACAATACCATCAACTCCAGAGGAGGACATCCAGGTTTGTCTTCCTGGCATTGATCGTTTTGGGATTTCAAGATCCACTACGCGCACAGCAGTTGCTTACGTTGCAGGATGCGATTGCGATAGCGTTGCAAAATAACTATGATATCCAACTGGCTGAAAGTGATTCAGCGCGTTTAGGGCTGGATTACACCTATCGCAATGTGGTCTTCCTGCCAAGGCTGAATGCAAATCTCGGCACTACGTGGACGCAGAACAATCAACAGCAGGATTTTTCCGATGGGACGGAAAGGAAGGGAGATGTTGCGACGAATAACCTAAATGCCTCGGTGACGCTCAACTGGACTTTGTTTGATGGCAT
Organism: Saprospiraceae bacterium; assembly: GCA_035458325.1. GTDB lineage: Bacteria > Bacteroidota > Bacteroidia > Chitinophagales > Saprospiraceae > Opimibacter. The sequence continues at coordinate 8,031 of DATHZY010000114.1, forward strand.
GAAAATGTTTGCCTTGAAAAAGAAGGCAGAAGAGTATGCCGCACTGGGCGCGCTGGGACTAAAAAACCAGGTCGTCAATACGATTGCGGAGGTGATTAACACATATTACATCATCGTTAGGCAGAAACAACAACTGAAGGCTATTGAAGAGCAGATGCAAATCAACCAGACGCGTGTAGAATTGTCAAAACGCAGATTGGATATAGGCATGGGAAGCCGACCTGAATATCTGCAGAGCCAAATAGACTACAATGCGCAGGTCTCAGCCAAGTTGCATCAGGAGACCTATATAAAGGAATTGAAGGCGATATTGAATCAACGTATCAACCCTACACCGGCTGGCCAGGACAATGCATTGCCCATCGACTATGAGGTGAGTGATACGATACCTATCGATTTTGATATTACACTTGAAGCCATCCGCAACAACCTGGAGGAAAGTAGTCCATCCCTTCAAATCAGCCGAAAGAACCTGGAAATCGCGGGCCTCTCTCTTAAGGAAGTCAAGGCAGATCAATATCCGGTCGTGCAGTTTAATTCGGCCTATAACTTCAGCCTGACCAACAATGATGTGGCACTCAACCCCTTTCTGCCATTGACCAATCAGAACCGTGGTTTTAATTATGGATTTTCGGCGGCGATACCTATCCTCAATTACCGGAACACACACCGGCTGATCAAACAGGCGGAGTTGAATATCGGATATCAAAACATACTGTATAACAGCGAGCGATCAGCACTGGACCTGAGAGTGG
>DATHZY010000115.1:0-2750 GCA_035458325.1 Saprospiraceae bacterium
GAGTTGTCAATTGTGAGTGTATTACAACGTATTCAATTACTTATCTTGATTTTCTTAAAATACTCACAACTCACAACTCACAACTCACAACTCACAACTCACAACTCACAACTTTTCCATAATTTTATAAAATGATACGCAGACCCTTCAACCTTCAAGCCTGGATCGACGAGCATCGCCATGAGCTCAAGCCTCCTGTAGCAAACCGCAATCTCTACCATGATGCCGGAGATTATATCGTCATGATCGTTGCCGGACCGAACGCCCGGAAGGATTATCACTTTAATGAGACCGAAGAGTTGTATTACCAGATTGAAGGGGATATCAATGTCAGGATCCAGGAAGATGGAAAAGCGGTAGACATTCCGATCAAACAAGGAGAAATGTTCTTGCTCCCGGGAAATACACCGCATAGCCCGATGCGTCCGGAAGGCACCATTGGCCTGGTCATTGAATTGAAGCGCAGCGAAAATGAAAATGATGGGTTGATGTGGTTTTGTGACAACTGTAATACCAAGTTGTACGACACCCGCTTCCATCTCGAAAACATCGAAAAGGATTTTCTGCCCCGTTTCAGGGATTTCTATGCTTCTGTTGAAAAACGCACCTGTCCCAACTGCGGACATGTGATGGAGGCGGATCCGAGGTTTGTGAGTTGATATCAGGATAAAATTTAAAATAGGTACGGACAGGTCGCGACCTGTCCGTACCTATTTTAAATTTTATCCCATTCGTAAGCGAATTCCCGTTATTTAGCGGCTGATTCATGAAAAAGACCTACTTCGCTTCTGATTTTCACCTGGGTATCGATGGTGTGCAGACCAGCCTTGAGCGGGAGAAACTCATCGTAGAATGGCTTGATGCCTCGGCACCGGATATGCAAGCCCTATACCTCGTCGGTGACGTATGGGACTATTGGTTTGAATACGGCCAGGTTATTCCAAAAGGCTATTCAAGACTCTTAGGCTGTATCGGTCGGTTGAGAGATGCCGGTATTCCAATCTATTATTTTACCGGCAATCACGACATGTGGATGTTCCGGTACCTGACTGATGAATTTGGCATTCCGATCTACCGTGAACCAGTGACCCATACGATAGACGGTAAGAAATTCTATATCGGTCATGGGGATGGCCTGGGACCCGGAGATCATGGGTATAAGATGATTAAGAAGATCTTTGCCAATCCGGTCAGCCAATGGATGTTTGCCAGGATACATCCGAATACCGGGCTCAAACTGATGAAGTTCTTTTCAGGCACCAGCCGGCAGCATACAGAAGTGGAAACCTTCCTTGGGCCGGAAAAAGAATGGCTCATCCAATATGCGCGAGAACTTCTTACAAAGGAGGATATCGATTATTTTGTTTTCGGCCACCGCCACCTTCCTATCGATTTTGACCTGGGTATCAAGGGGGCGAAGTATATCAACCTCGGTGACTGGCTGAAGTACAACAGCTATGCAGTCTGGGACGGTACTTCCTTAAACCTGTCGTACTATAAACCGCATAGGTAAAATAGCAAGCCATGGAATTTTTACCTTTGCACCTTCGTTAAAGGACATCTGACAAACCTTTCAATTCTACACCATATGAAATTTTCTGCGGGATATACCCTCTTATTATCATTGATTTTCAGTGTATTGGCTACCTTTTCGACAGCACAAACCAGCCTGGATGAAGCAGTTAGAAGAGCTGACATTTCACCGGCATGGCCCGGATGTGATGCCAAACTGACCGACTGCACCAAATCCCGTATGGCGGATTTTATCGCAGCCAATCTCCAGATTCCACCTGATGCCAAGGCGCAGGGAGCCGGCGGTGTGGTCATGATGGAATTTGTAATTGAAAAAAACGGAAATATCGGTGAGGTCAAGCCGCTCCATGATCCAGGATTAGGCCTTGGCGCCGAAGCCACCCGCGTGATCAACCTGATGAAAACTAAAAAAATCAAGTGGACACCCGCCGAAAACGAAGGCAAGAAGGTTCCCTTCAGATATACGGTACCGGTTAGTTTCAATTTGAATCTGCCGAAAAATGATACTTCCAAACCCACCACAACTGCCCCTGCTCCTTCAAATGAGGTGTATGATATCGCTGAAGTCATGCCGCAGTATGCAGGCTGTGAAGCAGCTGTAAATGACTCCATCGACTGCACTTTCCTCAAAGTAGTCAACCATATCAAAGCCAATCTCAAATACCCGGAGGAAGCACTGAAGAATAAAGTTCAAGGCCAGGTAGTGGTAGAATTTGTCATCGATACCAACGGTGCGGTGATAGATCCGGTGATCAAGCAAGGCATTGGATCCGGCTGCGACGAAGAAGCTCTGCGGGTGGTTTCGATGATGCCTGCCTGGATCCCCGGCAAGCAGGATGGCCAGAATGTTAAGGTGAAGTTTAAGCTTCCGGTGGTTTTCCAGATTTCCAAACCGTAAGCATAGCGCAGAGGGCATAGAGCTGATTTTTCAGTTTCACTGCTTCTACCTTAGAAATAATTAAATCATATTCTATTGATAAATCATGTCTCCCCTCTCTCCCTGGGTGAGCAATTTCCATTGATATCTCTTCAATGAGAGAGGGGCACGGGGGTGAGTTATGAAGGAGCCATGCTCAAGGAGCTGTGAGTTAGGACAATCAACCCATCAACCCATCAACTTTTCAACCCTACATAGCTGTTGCTGGTGAGGACACCAAGGCAACGGCACACGTCATCAACCTATCAACTTATCAACCTATAAGCTTTATAAGCCCATA
>DATHZY010000116.1:0-6344 GCA_035458325.1 Saprospiraceae bacterium
CCAAAGGCAGAAGCCAGATCAAGGATAGCAGGTGCGGACTTTTTATCTACAAACAACATCATCCGGATACCCATATTAAACACCTTGTACATCTCTGCCAGGGATGTGTTTGAAGCCTTCCGTATCAGGTCAAACAAGACAGGTGTCGGTGGCACATTGTCGATGTGTACGGCGAGGTTAGGTGCTATGAACTTGAGCACTTTACTATACGCACCACCGGTGCAATGAATGATGCCTTGTATTTCACTGCGATATTCCCTGATGACAGGCATCAGAATCGGAAGGAAGGTTCGTGTTGGTGACAGGAGTAATTTTCCGATGTTGATTTCTTCATTCCCTACTTTCACCTTGTCGGTCAGTTGCCACGGTCCGTTGTAGACATAACGTATATCTGTCTCGGGACTAAAGCTTTCGGGATATTTTGCCGCATACATGTGATGCAGCATATCATGACGGGCAGATGTCAGGCCGTTGCTGCCTATGCCGCTGTTGTATTCAGCTTCATAATTTGCCTTGCCATCCGATGCAAGTCCGATGATGACTGCGCCGGGTCTGATTTGGTTGACGATGAGATCCTTGCGAGGCATGCGACCAAATGCTGTAATACCTACATCTATCGTCCTCACGATATCTCCTGTATCCGCTGTTTCACCGCCTGCATGCTTGATGGAAATTCCCCTTTCCCCCATGGCCTCCACAAAGGCGATGGTTCCCTCGATGATTTCTTCAATCACTTCTCCGGGGATCAGGTGTTTATTACGTGCGATCGTATTGGAGATCAGGATATCATCGAGGCATCCGCAACAAGCCATGTCATCGAGATTCATCACCAGGGCATCCTGGGCGATCCCTCTCCAGACAGAAATATCACCTGTTTCCTTCCAGTATAAATAAGCCAGACTGGTTTTCGTACCTGCCGTATCGGCATGCATAATATTGCAGAAATCTGCGTCCCCTCCGGCGACATCCGGAAGAATTTTACAGAAGGCATTAGGGTACAGGCCTTTATCTAGATTTCGGATGGCATGGTGGACTTCTTTCTTTGAAGCCGAAGCACCGCGCTGGTCATATTTTTCCACAGGAGGGGTCATTGTTACGGCAAAGATGCATTAATTTCATGCAACCCGAAATCAGGCTTTTGCTTTTTTGGTATATAAATTGCTTAAGTAACAGAAATCGCCATTGCGATCTGTTAAAACCAATCTGAGGCCACCTCTCTCTGTTGACTGGGGTGGTTTTTTTATTGGTGGGCCTTCGGCCCTACCGACATTTATCCCCTACGGGGAATAGTTTCAGATGCTAAAAGGCTTTTGTGTAATTTTCGGATTTTATCTTTTCTACCTCATTGGTGGTAACAAAGGAGCAAGACGGAGACTGATTGTTACCGACACGCAGTCACTAAATGGCATGATGTCGTCATGATGATGCTCCTTTTGGGGCAAAGAGTATTTCCGTTTTATACTTGTGTAGTTACAATGAACTATTCTTAGAACTCACCGCGAAGGATCTCCTTTAGTGCTGAATAGTCAGGAGGGATTAAGGTCCTTTTTATTAGACCACTTTGCCAGGTTCTAATCCATTCTGCTGGATAAAAGCCAAGTGCTTTGATGATAACCTCCTCAAATTTATAAGGATGCGCAGTTGCCACGATGATACCCTTTCCTCCATGTTCCTTCAACATATGCCATGCGGTAGCTGTATGTGGATCCAAAAGATATTGATGATTTACCCATGCATCACGGATGGATCCAAGAATTTGTTTATCTGAAACAGATACTGCTTGAAAGTTGGCAAGCCGACTTCTGTATTGATGCTGCAGTAAATATTGGAGTCTTATAAAATTACCTGGATCATTTACATCCATCGCATTTGCCAATGTAGATATGGTTTCCCCTGGTGCGTAGTTGCCGGTTGTCAAAAACCTGGGGATCGTATCATTTGCATTATGCGCGGCAAATATTTCTTTAAACGTCATTCCCAGGTCATGCAGGAGAAATGCCGCGGCAATGTTACCATAGTTACCACTGGGTATACACAATGTACTTTCAATTCCCTGCCTTCGTATCTCACGCCATGCAATGGCATAAAAGATCATCTGCGGCAACCATCTTGCAATATTGATGGAGTTAGCACTCGTGATATTGATTGTTGAACGAAGCACCTCATCCTTGAATGCACTTTTCACCATGCGCTGACAGTCATCAAAGCTTCCATCAACTGACAGGGCAATGATGTTGCCACCCATACCCGCCATCTGCATTTCCTGCAGTGGTGAAACTTTACCTTTCGGATACAGAATAACTACCGTGATACCGGGCTGTTGGTAAAACCCATTTGCAACAGCACCCCCGGTATCTCCTGAAGTCGCGACCAGGATAATGGTCTGCCTGGATGGGTCACTCCACCGGGATAAACATCCTGCCAGGAATCGGGCACCAACATCTTTAAAAGCCCAGGTAGGTCCATGAAAGAGTTCCAAAACATAGATGCCCGTTTTTCCTATCTGCTTAACCGGAATGTCAAACTGAAATGTATGATCAATGACTTCCCTGAGTTGTTCATCCGATAGATCATTCGTTACGAAAGGATGCAATAACACATAAGCAAGTTCACTGATGCTGAGTTTATCTATCCTTTCTAACAAATCAACATCCACCTGGGGTAGCATCTCCGGCACAAATAAACCACCTCCCGGGGCCAGGCCCGACAGCACAGCTTCTTTGAATCCAACCCTGACAGGGGGGTTATCTGTACTGATGTACCTCATCGGGTTATACGTTTGCAATAGAAATCACATCCGCCAATACGCCTGATGCAGTAACATCCGGGCCTGCTCCTGCACCGGCAATGACCATCGGCCTTTGGGTATAGCGATCAGTCCAGATCAATATGATATTGTCTGTGCCTTTCAAATGGTATGCAGGATGGGTGCTGTCAATCTCTTCAAGCCCAGTGGATACTTTTCCCTGGTCCAGCGTTGCCATGTACCGCCACCGTTTATTTTGGGTAGCTAGCTTAATACGATCCGCTTCAAAACGATCATCTAATGCCTCCAGGTTTTTATGGAGTTGAATCCATTCATCCGAGGCGAGTGTCGTTGACGGCAGGAATGGTTTGTTTTCAATATCATCCATTTCCATGGTGAGGCCGGCTTCGCGGGACAGGATGAGGATTTTCCGCATAACATCCTTGCCACTTAAATCAAGCGCAGGGTTTGGTTCTGTATAGCCTTTCTCCCTGGCCTCAGTAACTGCGACGGAAAACATACAACCATCACTCCCTACCCTATCAAAAATGTAATTAAGACTGCCAGACAAGACAGCTTCAATCCGATGGATCCTGTCACCGGTCAGGACAAGATCACGTATCGTCTTGATCACCGGCAACCCTGCCCCAACATTCGTTTCATTCAGAAACTTGACATTGTGCGTCAATGCCAGTTCTTTCATATGCTTGTATACCTTGAATGGTGCTGAAGCCGCAATTTTATTTGCTGTCACCACATGGATACTGGACGCAAGCATATCCGGATACAGCTCACTCACTTCTTCCGAAGCTGTTACATCAATAAGGATACTATTCCGGAGATTAAATGTTTTAATATCACTTTTCCATTCCGAAAGATTCCGTGCGCTGCCCTTTTGCTGAAGTGAATCCATCCATGTGGCCAGATCGATTCCATTCGGATCGAGCAACATTTTTTTACTATTCGTGATACCACAAACTTTGATATCCAGATTGCCTGCTTCGAGGAAAGAACGTTGCGCGGTAGCAATTTGCTGGATCAGCGTGGCACCTACATTGCCTGCCCCTAGTAAGAAAAGGTGAATCGTTTTATACCTGGAAAGAAAAAATCCTTCATGCAGGACATTCAATGCCTTGGCTACATTGTGCTGATTGATGACAAACGAGACATTCCGTTCTGTAGCCCCCTGGGCAATGGCCCTGATATTGATGCCGTTTTCACCCAACAGGCTGAAAATCTTACCGGCAACACCGGATCGCTCCCGCATGCCATCCCCAACAACTGCAACAAGTCCTAAATCATCTTCAATGTGTACCGGATCAATCTTGGCAGCGGCCAGTTCAAATTCATATGCCTGCTGTATGGCATGTTGTGCCTTGCCTGCATCAGACCTGATGACCGCAAAACAAATACTATGCTCAGAGGAGGATTGTGTTATAAAAAGGATATTGATGCGTTCTTGCGCCAGGGCGTGAAACATCCGTTCTGCGATACCAGGCACACCAATCATCCCTGTGCCCGAAATAGTGATCAACGCTATGTCCTGGATAGACGTCAGACCCTTTACATAATATGGGCCATGCTCAGGATGCTTTGATATCGTTGTGCCCGGATGTTCGGGTTGGAAAGAATTCTTGATGACAATCGGAATCTGCTTTGCCATCGCAGGCTGAATCGTCGGTGGATAAATCACCTTGGCGCCGAAATAACTCAGTTCCATCGCTTCTTCATAACTCATCTCCGGAATGGTGATCGTATCCCTCACAAGTCGTGGGTCTGCAGACATCATCCCATTGACATCCGTCCAGATCTCCAGTATATCTGCATCCAGGGCACCGGCAAATATTGCAGCGGTATAATCTGAGCCTCCGCGTCCCAACGTGGTGCTTTCACCAGAGCTGCTCCTCGCGATATAACCCGGAGCAATGTATATCCTTGCACCCCTGACGATCTCGTCCCTGATTCGCTTATTAGTCGCTGGAAAGTCCACGCGTGCGGAGAGATATTGACTGTCGGTCACGATCGTCTTACGGGAGTCAACCCAGGTTGGTGAAAGTCCTTCATGCTCCATGGCTGCTGCGACAATCCGGGAGGACAGGAGTTCGCCATAACTCATGATGTGGGCTTTCGTTTTGTCTGTCAGATCGCCAACCAGGAAAAGACCTTTGCAAATCTCGCCCAGGCGTTGCAAGGGTTCCCTGACCTGAATGATGAGTTTGGAGGAAACGGAAGGAGCAAAAGGAATGGAACCAATACATTCATCATGACGCCTGGCAATAGCTTCAACGACTGCCTTAAAGGATTCATCCTGCGCTGCTGCCTTGTTACAAGCTTCTTCAAGCAGATTAGTCACACCGGACAATGCTGACACCACCACGACCACAGGGCTATGCTTAGCGCGTTCCCGCACGATGCTGATCAACTGAAGAATACGTTCGGCGCTCCCTACAGATGTGCCCCCAAATTTCATTACGATCATAGCCGTTCCTGCTTATTGTTTAACACAAGCTGCAAAAATAGCCCATCCAGAGGCAGCAGGTATGGATCAAACCGTTATTCAAATCTTAAAGCCGATTCTCATAACGATCATGTATTTCATTGCATTTGCTTAATGTCTTGACAATCAACTGAGCTGTTTAATAATCAAGCGGTTATTAGGGGCGGGCTTAAAGCCTTATTTTAGGCCTTTATTAAACTAATCTTGACAGATTGCATTACAACAGTCAAATATCATTTCTACTGGCCTGCCTCCTGGGTATGATCAGTTGTCAAACAAAAAACTCAATGGAACATCCATATACGAATAAACTCATCGAGGAGAGCAGCCCCTACCTGTTGCAACATGCCCATAATCCAGTAGATTGGTATCCCTGGGGTGAAGAAGCACTTGACCGGGCAAAGAAGGAGAATAAGCTCTTGCTCATCAGCATTGGCTACTCTTCCTGCCATTGGTGCCATGTGATGGAACATGAATCCTTTGAAGACACAGCGGTTGCCGCATTTATGAATGAACATTTTATCAATATCAAGGTGGATCGTGAAGAACGTCCGGATATTGATGATGTCTACATGACGGCTTGCCAACTCTCCTCCGGCGGCAGTTGTGGATGGCCCTTAAATTCATTTGCCTTGCCTGACGGACGGCCTGTGTGGGCAGGCACATATTTTCCAAAACTCAAATGGCTGGAGGTGCTGGAGTATTTCAGAAAGACCTGGGCTGAAGAGGGTGAAAAAATGGAAGATTATGGTAACAGGCTTGTTTCCGGAGTCAGGGACAACGGCCTGGATAGTATCCTCACAGATGCCAACCAGGCATTTACAGTAGAGGACGTGCATACCTTGGCCAGGCAGTTTAAAGACAGGGTTGATCCGCAAACTGGCGGCAGAAGAGGTGCGCCAAAATTTCCAATGCCAAACAACTGGCAGTATCTCATGCACTATGCACAACGTTACAATGATGACCAGGCAAAGAAACTCCTCATCACTACGCTGGACCGCATGATGATGGGTGGGATCTATGATCAGCTTGAAGGTGGCTTTGCCCGGTATTCAACGGATTCCTTATGGCTCGTTCCCCATTTTGAAAAGATGCTGTATA